>NZ_JBXGSI010000036.1:0-23789 GCF_056790315.1 Sphingobium sp. VMM | reverse complement strand
TGTCGCGCTCGCTCAGGATACAACAGCCGAGCAGCCCAAAGATGAGCAGGCGTCGACCGGTATCGAAGATATCGTTGTCACTGCGACCCGCCGCGAAGCAAGATTGCAGCAGGTGCCCGTGGCCGTCACAGCGCTGGGCGGAGATGCCCTGCAATCGGCCGACGTCTCAACAGTAAGGACGCTGACCCAGCTGGTGCCTGGCTTTGTAGGCAGCCGCAACATGGGTGTCTTCCAGCCCGTGGTTCGCGGTGTCGGCTCAACCGGCATCTCGATTGGCGACGAACCCAATATCGCCACCTACATCGACGGTGTCTATCAGCCCGAATCTGCCGCAAACTGAATCGATCTGGTCGAGGTCGAGCCGGTTGAGGTGCTGCGCGGTCCGCAAGGCACCACTTTTGGTCGCAATGCGACGGGCGGGCTGATCAATGTGATCACGCCGGACCCCAGCTTCGATTTCCGGGGCAAGGCTTCCTTGCGGGTCGGTCGGATGCGGCGCGAAGCGGGCGACTATGACGCGCGGCTCTATGTGACCGGCCCGATCAGCGAAAAGGCCGCGATCGATCTATCTGGCCTCTTCCGCAAGAACGATGGCTATATTGACGATCTGGTGCGTGGTGGAACGCTTGGCGATCAGCGGGTCATCGACCTGCGCAGCAAGGTTCTGTTCAAGCCTGCGGACAATTTCAAGGTTGTCCTGACCGGCGAATTCTTCGATCAGCAGAGCACCACCAATTCGCCCCAGCCGGTCGACGGCAACACTGCTGGACGGCGGTTTCCTGGCGTCATCCTGCCAACGGGCCCCTGGCAAGCGTCGTTGGCCGAGGCGCCCGTGCTGAACCTTCGGCGGTGGACCTTCGCCCTGCACACCAAACTCGAACTGGTCGCAGTCAACCTGGAAACCACCAGCGGTTTCCTGAACTTGCGCTGGACCCAGATTACGGATTCGGATGCCTCGAATCTGCGACTAGGGAATTTTCCAGCGATCTTCCGCTCCGAATCCGGCAGTCAGGCAATCAAGCTCAGCTCGTCGAACCCCGGGCCGTTCCAATGGCTCGTAGGCGGCTATTTCTACCAGTTCGGTGGCAGTTCCTTCCTCCAGCCCTGGACGGCCGCGAATCCTACTCTCCCCCTAGCCGGGCCGACGCTTGAGCCGGATCTCGGCGGTCGGTCCTTCGCGGGCTTTGCGGACGCGACCTATGAGGCCACGCCCGGCCTGTTCGTGAATCTCGGTGGCCGTTACACCACGGAAAAACGCGAGTTCTCGCAAACGGTGAATGGCACCCTAGTCGTCAACGACGTCGATCGGACGTTCAATAAGTTCAACTACAAATTCGGCCTTCGTTACGAAATTAGCAACACCACGAACGTCTACGCAAGTTGGAGCACCGCCTTCAAGAGTGGTGTCTACAATATGGCGAGCACCCGCAACGTGCCGGTCGAACCGGAGGAAATCAAGGCCGCCGAATTCGGTATCAAGTCGGATCCGCTCAATTGGCTGCGGGTCAACCTTGCGACTTATTACTACGATTACAAAAACCTTCAACTGCAGTCGAAGGATTCGCTTGGCGCGGGATACATTCTCCAGAATGCCGCCAATGCGGAAATCTATGGCGGCGAACTGGAATTGACCGTTGCACCCACCAGAGATTTGAAGTTGCGCGGGGCGCTAGCCTACACCCACGCGCGCTACAAGGATTTCACGGCCGCCCAAGGCTTTCTCCCGCGGGCTGACGGCGGAAATACCGTCGTAACGCTGGATGCTTCGGGCAACGTCATGACTCGTGCACCGAAATGGTCAGGCAACGTCGGCTTTGACTGTGGGCATGATCTGGGCGGCGGTCGGTTGAGCATCAACGGCAACCTCTCTTTCAGTTCGCGCCTCTACTACGACTTCGCCAACATTTTCTCGCAAGGTGCCTATACCTTGTCGAACATGTCGATTGGCTGGACGCCCGAGAGCGAGAAATGGAAAGTTTCTCTGTGGGCCACCAACCTGACCAACGAAAAAGTGTTCCAGACGATGCGCCCCGGCGCGCTATCGACCGATGGTTTCTACGAGCAGCCGCGCAAGATCGGTGGGACGGTTGAAGTCAGGTTTTAAAACGAGGTGGGAAAATGGATCGGAACCGCGATCCAAATCAAACTCAAGGGAGAATATGCATGTCTATGATGTACAACACGGGCAGCGGCAAGCAATGGCTGCTTACTGGCAGCAGCCTTGTGCTTGCTTGCCTTGCCTTTGCTCCGACCAACGCTTTCGCGCAGGACGCCAAACAAGCCAGTGCCGCAGCGCAGGAGAACGAGGATACCGGCGGTCTTGACACTATCGTCGTCACCGCGCGCAAGCGCGAGGAGAATGCCCAGGAAACGCCGATCGCGGTTACCGCGATGAGCGGTGCAATGATCGAAGACCGACAAATTGCCAACGTCGCGCAGGTTGCGTCCTTCGCGCCCAATGTGAACATTCAACCCGTCGGCAACATCTCTGGCTCCAGCGCCTCGCTCACCGCTTTTATCCGCGGCGTTGGCCAAACGGATTTCAACATCACCGTCGATCCCGGTGTCGGCATCTATGTTGATGGCGTCTATGTTGCCCGTTCGGTCGGGGGCCTGCTCGACATGGCGGACATTTCGAACGTCCAGATCCTGCGCGGTCCGCAGGGCACCCTGTTCGGCAAAAACACGATTGGCGGCGCGATCATTGTTAATACCAACGAACCCGGGAATGACTTCGAACTCAAGCTCGAAGCCGCAACCGGACGCTTCAACCGTGCCGATATCAAGGGCATCGTCAATATCCCGATCAGCGATACGCTGGCGATGCGCGCCGTGGCGTCCTACGAAACCCGCGACGGCTACCAGCGCCGCCTGTTCGACGGCGGACGACAGGGCAACAAGGACAGCTTCTCTGGACGCGTCGCCTTCAAGTGGGAACCGACCGACAACTTCAAGGCAATTCTCGCCGCCGACGTCAACATTCGTCGCGAAGAACAGGCAGCTATCTATCTTATCGAAAACCGGGACTCACCCGATCTTCTGCAAATCGTGAATCTGCCTGACGGCCGTCAAGTTGCCTTCCCTAGCTCAAACTTCGGTTACAACAAGCTGGGCGGTGGCGCTGGACAATGTGGCGCCCCGGGTGAACTGGCGCCGGTGAGCAATCCGAACTGCGTTTCTTCCCGATGGGTAACGGGCGATATCGATACGACTTGGGCCGGAGGTCCGAACCGTTCCGACTTCGACCTTTGGGGTACTAATCTGACGCTCGAGTATGATTTCGGCGGCGTGACACTCAAGTCGATCAGTGCGTACCGCGACCAGAAGTCGGTCATCGAATACGACTTCGACGTGACTCCGCACGAAGTGCTGCAGCTGACCAACAACATCGACCTGTGGCAAGCTTCGCAGGAATTGCAGCTCAACGGTAACCTGTTCGACGACAGGCTCAAGTTCGCTCTGGGCGCCTATTACTTGAAGGAAAAGGGCCAGGACATCGAACCGCTGCGGTTCGGTTTCGCGAACTTTTTAAGCGGCGGCAAAATCAACAACGACAGCTATGCAGCTTACATGCAGTTCACCTACAAGGTCACCGACAAGCTTTCGATCACTCCAGGTATCCGCTACACCAACGAAACCAAGCGTTTCGACCCTTCGGCCCAGGTAATCTATCGCGATTTCACCGCGGGTCTTCTCCCACCCTATCCTGATGGCGTGTTCATTCAGTACAGCCGCTGCCTGGTCGGCCAGCCAGCGCCGCAGCTGCTGCCGAACGGGTTCCCTGACCCGGCATGTGTTCCGTCGGCGACCAATCCTGGCGGCAACCACAATCTGCCCGCGGTCGAGGTGTCCGCCAAGGCCAAGGAATGGACCCCGGCGGTCTCGGTGAACTATCAGTTCACCGACGACATCATGGGCTATGCGTCCTATTCCAAGGGCTTCAAGAATGGCGGCTTCAGCCAGCGTATATTCCCGGGCGAACTCGTCACCCCTGCTTTCACCCCGGAATTCGTCGAATCCTACGAAGTCGGCCTCAAGACCGAATTGTTCGACCGGCGCCTGCGCATGAACATCGCGCTGTTCCAATCCGACTACAGCGACATCCAAATCGTCGTGAACGAGGGTATCGCGCCCAAGGTTCGCAACGGGGGTGTGGGCCGGATCAAGGGCTTCGAGATCGAAGGCCAGGCCGCCCCGACCGACTGGCTAAGGATCGACTATGGTGTCGGTTACCTCGATGCCTATTATCGTTCGGTGGATCCAAGTGCTTTCCCGGTAAACGTGAACTCCAAGTTTGCGTTCGTGCCCGAATGGACAGCGACGATCGCCGCGAATGCGACCGTTTACGAGAGCGACAAGGGCAAGTTCGTTCTTCGCGGCGACTGGTACCATCAGAGCGTCACCTTCAAGGATGCCATCAACAGCCCGCAGCTGTATCAACCCGCCTATAGCGTGTTCGGCGCCAGCGCTTCGTTCACCGACGCCAGCGACCACTTCACGGTAACGGCAGGTGTCACGAACCTAACCCGCACTATTCATGATGACGCCGCTCCGGGTTCGTCTGGCCTCGATCTGTCGGTGGCCCAGTGATCAGGGCGAGCGGCTTCGCCGGCGTTTTTCACCGCGGCAGGAGCAATGGGCTTTTCGAGGTTGATGGACTGGGCTCGGGGGTTCGGCGGCACCGCCGCGCTGGCTATGTGGGTGCTGGCCGGAGGCTGATGGCGATGGCTCTGAACACGCTGGCATCGGGGCAGGCTGACGCGAAGGCGACGCGGATGCGCGTGGCGGTTTCGATAACGCGGGCAGCGACCTTGAGCAGCCGCAGGCGCAGCGTTGCGAACTCGGCGGCGGCGAGTGCGGTGGCTTTTGGGATTTCCTGCTGGATACGCCACAGGAGCCAGTAGGCGACGGTGTGCAGGATGAGGCGCATTTGATTGGCGTTGGCAGAGCGGCACGAGGTGCGATCGCTGGCGAGTTGGGTCTTGTGCCGCTTGATCAGGTTCTCGGCGTTGCCGCGAGCGCAGTAGAGCGTGTCGTAGATGTGCTCGGCCGAGCCGTCGGCCAGCGAGGTGACGACATAGCGGATGTCCATGCCCATTGTGCTGGCCTCGATTCGGGCGACGACGCGGCGCTGGCAGTTCCAGCTCTTCGCGCCGTAGCGGGTCTCGGCATAGCTGCGCAGGACCGGGTATTGGCGCTGAGCCCGCTTGACCGCGCAGGCATCGGCGACAGCGACGATGACCGGATCGCCACGCAGCGCGGCGTTGGTCGGCAGGCCGAACACGTAATCGACGCTGGCCGCCTCGCAGAAGGCCATGACCTCGGGCCGGCCATAGTGCCCGTCGCCGCGGATGGCGATGTGCGTTTCCGGCCAGTTTCGGCGGATGTGACGCACCAGGCGCCGGATGTGGCCGGCAGCTTCGGCACCCGACGGTGTCTTGCCGGTGCGCAGCAGCATCGCCACCGGCCGGCCGGTGGCCGTGTCTTAGACATGGATCGGCAGGAAGCAACGCTCGCCATGATGACCATTCCAGAATGAGAGTTGCTGATAACCGTGCACGACATCGCAGGTATCATCGATATCCAGCGTCACCGCCGCCGGCGGGGCGGGATAGCTGGCGCAGTAGATGTCGATCATCGCGGCCATCATCCTGGCTAATTCGCGCGAGGTCGGTGCGTTCTCCCACCGGCTCATCGTCGGCTGACTGGCCAGCCCCACGCCCGATCCCGGCAGCTTGCCCAGGGCCAGGCGGAAGCCCGGATCGTCGCGCAGGGCGTCGAGGTCATCGGCGTCCTCATAGCCGCAGGCGATCGCGAACACGCGGGCACGCAGGATGTCGTCGAGGCGATGAACCACCCGCGCAGGATCGCGCCAGTCGGCAATGCAAGCCGCAAGCCGATGGCAGATCCCCATCGTGCGCTCGGCCTGCGCCAGCAGCAGGACACCGCCGTCCGATGTCAGCCGGCCACCGTCGAAAGCGGCTGTGACTTTCTTGCGCCCGACCGCTGGGAATCGGAATGTGCTTGCGATATCGTCATTCATGGCGGGTGTGGCCTGTGGCATTTTCTGCCCTGCGGCAGGTTCGGCTTCGACACCCAGTTCCTAATTCAGATCAGAGGCTTATGCCACTCCCGCCAACCCGCCAGACCCGGTCCGGTGAATAGGACGGGCTAACCGACAAGCGCTACATCCAGGGCGGCTATGTGGATTTGGACGTTGGCGGCGTCGCCGAGGCAACCTATTCGCGGCCGCGCGAATGGTTCCTCAAGGTCGCCTACAAGTACTGACGGCTCTGCCTGGGGTGACCGAAAGGTCACCCCATCGATTGGGGGGGATCCGCTCCGGCGGTTCCGCCCCGTTTCGTTTGCATCCCTTGAACTTCCCAACCGACTGCCAAGGTTTCGCTCCATGCCTGTTTCCCAGCCATCCTTGTCCCGGCCCGAATTCGCTGCAGGCCTGCCGATCGTCGATGGCGAGGCCATAGCCACTACCGAGCGGGCGATTGCCGTGATCAATCCTGCGACGGGGATGGCGCTGACGGAAATCCCCCTCCTGGGTGCGGTCGAGGCGAACCGCGCCGTCGAAAGCAACGCCAGAGCCTTCGGGGAATGGCGGGCCCATTCGGCCGCCGAACGCGCCGCCATTCTGCACGCTTGGTTCGCGCTTGTTCGCGAAAACCGCAACGATCTGGCAATGCTGCTCACGGCCGAACAGGGCAAGCCGCTCGCCGAAGCGCTGGGCGAGATCGACTATGCGGCCAGTTTCATCCAATGGTTCGCGGAAGAAGCCCGGCGCATCAATGGCGAGATCATCCCCGCCCAACGCGATCGCCGGGTCCTGGTTCTCAAGCAGCCGGTGGGCCTGGTCGGCGCGATTACGCCATGGAATTTTCCCGCAGCGATGATCACGCGCAAGGTCGCGCCCGCCCTGGCCGCAGGATGCACCGTTACACTCAAACCCGCCGAACTGACCCCGCTCACGGCCTTCGCGCTGGCCCGGCTGGCACTCGAGGCCGGTGTTCCGGCGGGCACTTTCAACGTCATCGCAGGCGATGCGCCGGCGATCGGATCGGTCCTGACCAGCCATCCCGGCGTTGCCAAATTCACCTTCACCGGCTCCACCACGGTTGGCAAGCTGCTGACCGCGCAGTGCGCGACGACGCTCAAGCGGGTGTCGATGGAGCTGGGCGGCAACGCTCCGCTGATCGTGTTCGACGATGCCGATATCGACGTCGCCGTGGCGGGCACGATCGCTTCAAAGTTCCGAAACACCGGCCAGACCTGCGTCTGCGCCAACCGCATCCTGGTGCAGAACGGCATCCATGACCGGTTCGCCGAAGCGCTGGCCGCCAGAGTCGCGGCTTTCCGCGTCGGCAACGGCCTGGAAGGCGAGACCGATCAGGGCCCGCTGATCACCGCCGCGGCATTGCAGAAGGTGCGCGAACATGTCGGCGATGCCGTCGGGCGCGGTGCCCGGATCGTCACGGGAGGCGAAGGCCATGAAGCCGGCGAGCTGTTCCACCAGCCCACGGTCCTGACCGGCGCCAACCCGGACATGCGGCTGGCGCTGGAAGAGACCTTCGGACCGGTCGCTCCCCTCTTCCGTTTCGAAACCGAGGCCGAAGCCCTGACCCTGGCCAACAGCACCCGCTCGGGCCTGGCCGCCTACGCATTCACCCGCGACATGGACCGGTTCTGGCGCCTTGCCGAAGGTCTCGAGGTCGGCATGGTCGGCGTCAACAACGGCATCATTTCTTCGGAAACCATGCCTTTCGGCGGGGTCAAGGAATCGGGACTGGGGCGCGAGGGATCGCGTCACGGGATCGACGAATTCCTGGAACTCAAGGCCATAAGTCTCGGCTTGCCGCCGCAGCCTGCGATTGAAGCGGAGAAGCCCCGAAGGACATAGCTTCAAGGTGCTCTTACATGTTGCTTATAGTACAATTTGTTGCATAATGGTTGAGGGAGAAGGATTCGGCCATGAACGTTGCGACGGGAGTACGCAGGGAACGCGCGGGCGGCGCAGTCCGCCCATGAAGCGCGTGGTCGTTGCCATAACCGGAGCGACGGGCTCGGTTTACGGGCAGCGCCTGCTCGAAATGCTCCGCGAACAAGGTGGCTGGGAAACTCACCTCGTCATGTCGCAAGCCGCCTTGCTCAACATCCGCGAAGAAATTCCGGACGGCCGTCGCCTGATCGAAGGTGCGGCCGATGTGGTGCACAGCGTCCGCAATGTCGGCGCCAGCATCGCCAGCGGTTCGTTCCTGTGCGACGGCATGGTGATAGCGCCCTGCTCGATGCGCACTCTGGCAGCGGTGGCCCACGGTCTGTCCGACAATCTGATCACGCGCGCCGCCGATGTGATGCTGAAGGAGCGGCGCAAGCTGGTGCTGATGACCCGCGAGACGCCGCTCAACCTGGCTCACCTGCGCAACATGGTCGCCTGCACCGAAATGGGCGCGGTCATTTTTCCACCGGTCCCGGCATTCTACGCCCGTCCTGCAGGCCTTCAGGACATCGTCGATCACAGCTGCACACGGGTGCTGGATCACTTCGACATACATCGCAACGCAGCGGGCCGCTGGCAGGGACTTTCCACCGAGAGTGCGGTCGCCGAACCGGCGCCGCTGAAGATCGAAAGGCAGGCATGATGGCTTGGGATATCAAGCGACGCGAGCTCCTGGGAGCCGGAGCGCTGGGCGCAGCCGTGGCCGGGCTTGGCGTATTGCCCGGAGCGGCGGCGGCCCGCGCACGCAGGGTGACGGTGATCGAGGAAAGCGCGTCGCCGGAAAGCCGGATGTTCGCGGCGACGCTTGCCGAAAGCGGCGTGGTTGGCCGGACCATCCGGCTTGACCGGTCGCTCAATGTCCTTCTGCACGAACTGGACGATGCCGATGGCCTGATCGTTGGCCTGACTTCGGATCCCGCAGCCATGATCGCCGGACAGGTCCTGGTTGAGCGCGGCGCCCGCCCGGCGTTGCTGTGGCGGCACCATTACACGGGCGGACGCTGGCAGCATCGGACCGAGGGCGCGGCGCAACTGCTCCAAGGCGCCGCGGCGGCATGGCCGGTGGCCGTCGCGCACCTGGTTCGCGACGCGCTCGGTGCCCCAACCGAAGCTCGCTTGAACACCTGTCAGTCGGGTTCGTGCGATATCGCGGCCGGCAGCCCCGGACTGCTGGCCTCCTGGGTTTATGAAATCGGGGGAGACCTGTCTTGAGCCGCATTGTTCCCCAGGGTGTCGACGCATCCACTTTCAACAAGGCGCTCGACGAGCTTGCCGCGGTTGTCGGCAAGCAATGGGTATTCCTCGACGAGCTTCCGCTTTCGGCTTACCGGGACGCCTATTCTCCGCTGGCCGATGGCGAAATGCTGCCGTCCGCCGCTGTTGCGCCCGACGGTGTCGAGCAAATCCAGAAGATCCTGGCAGTCGTCAACGCCTACAAGATCCCTGTCTGGACCATCGGGACCGGCCGCAATTTTGCCTATGGTGGCCCGGCTCCGCGCAAATCCGGTTATGTCATGCTCGACTTGCGGCGGATGAACCGCGTGATCGAGGTCAACGAGAAATACGGCTACGCGCTGGTCGAGCCCGGCGTATCCTACATGCAGTTGTACCGCCATCTGCGCCAGATCCGCAGCAAGCTGTGGATCGATCCTGCCGCACCAGCCTGGGGCGGCGTGATGGGCAATGCGCTGGAGCATGGCGCCGGCTATACCCCCTATGGCGACCATTTTGTCATGCAGTGCGGCATGGAAGTGGTGCTGGCCGATGGTGAAGTCGTTCGAACAGGACAGGGCGCGCTTGCCGGATCGAAGCATTGGCAGGTCACCAAGCACGTGGCCGGCCCGCATTTCGACGGCATGTTCACCCAATCCAATTTCGGCGTGGTGACCAAGATGGGCATTTGGCTGATGCCGGAACCGCCGGGCTACAAGCCCTTCATGATCACCTACCAGAAGGAGGAGGATCTCGAGGCGATCTTCGAGGTCACCCGGGCGCTCAAGGTCAACCAGATCATCCCGAATGCGGCGGTTGCGGTCGATCTGCTGTGGGAGGCCTCGGCCAAGACCACGCGGCGCCACT
This sequence comes from Sphingobium sp. VMM, assembly GCF_056790315.1. Lineage (NCBI taxonomy): Bacteria > Pseudomonadati > Pseudomonadota > Alphaproteobacteria > Sphingomonadales > Sphingobiaceae > Sphingobium > Sphingobium sp. VMM. Next base: position 13,702 of record NZ_JBXGSI010000036.1, on the reverse strand, counting down.
ATTACGATGGCAAGGGCCCGCTGCCGCCGTCGATCCGTGCCAAGATCGCCGCGGACCACGATCTGGGAATGTGGAACTATTACGGCGCGCTGTACGGCCCGCCGCCGGTGATCGAGAACAACTGGAAGGTGGTGGAGGATGCCTTGATGAGCATTCCCGGCGCCAAGGTCCATTTCGATCGCAAGAACGATCCGGCCTGGGACTATCGCGTACGGCTGATGCGCGGCGAGCCGAACATGACCGAATTCAGCATCATGAACTGGATCGGCGGCGGCGGGCACATCAACTTTTCGCCGATCTCGGCGCCCAGTGGTTCCGAAGCACTTGCCCAATACAAGCTGATCAAGCAGCGCTGCAACGATCACGGCTTCGACTACATCGGCGAATTCCTGGTCGGCTGGCGCGACATGCATCACATCCTGATGATCATGTACGACCGCGCCGACGAGACGATGCGCAAGAGCGCCTACGACCTGTTCGGCCTGCTGGTCGACGAGGCTGCGGAGGCGGGGTTCGGCGAATACCGCACGCACCTCGCCTTCATGGATCAGATCGCCAGGACCTACAAACACAACGACGGCGCACTCTGGGATCTCCACCACCGCCTCAAGGATGTTCTCGATCCCAACGGCATTCTCTCTCCTGGCAAGCAGGGCATCTGGCCCAAGGCGATGCGCACAACCGCGTGACCGCGCCGGAATCTGATTGAAGGATACTAGCAAGATGAAGAACCTCGATCACTGGATTGGCGGCGTGGCGGTAGCGCCTGGAAGCGGCACCTATTTCGACGACCTCAATCCGGTCAACGACAGCGTTTACGCCAGGGTTGCGGCGGGCACGGCCGCCGACGTCGATCGTGCTGTGGAGACCGCCGACAGGGCATTTCGCCAGCACCGCGATCTGCCCGCCGCGGTGCGCGAAGGCTGGATGGTCAAGGCCGCTGAAATCATGGAGCGCGACGCCGCGCTGTTCAGCGAGGTATTGATCGACGAAATCGGTTCGCCCGCCGCCAAGGCCGGGTTCGAGACGCGGTTCGCGGTGAGCTTCCTGCGCGCTGCGGCCGGAGTGCCGCGGCGGGTCCGCGGCGAGACAATTCCCTCCGACACGCCGGGCCGCTTCAGCATGAGCCTGCGCCAGCCGGTGGGGGTAGTCGCCGGGATTACCCCGTTCAACGTGCCGCTGATCAAGGGCATCAAGCAATCTGCGATGGCGCTGGCGACCGGCAACGCCTTCGTTCTGCTGCCGTCCGAAGCCGCCCCCAAGGTCGCCGATCTGCTCGCCGCCCTGTGGCGCGACGCCGGCGTGCCCGATGGGCTGTTCAACATCGTCTACGGCAACGGCGCGGAAATCGGCGATGCCCTGACCGGTCATCCCAAGGTTGCCTCGATAACCTTCACCGGGTCGTCGCGAGTCGGCAAGCACATCGCCGGGATCGCCGGCCGGAACCTCAAGAAGTACACACTCGAACTCGGCGGCAAGAGCCCGTTGATCGTGTGCGCCGATGCCGATCTCGAAAAGGCCGTCGGTGCCGCGCTGTTCAGCATCTTCATGTATCAGGGCCAGGTTTGCATGGGGGCATCGCGGATCTACGTTGAACGTCCGATCTTCGACGCCTTTGCCAAGGCCTTCGCCGCCGCGACGGCCAAGGCCAAGGGCGGCAACCTGCGCGAGCCCACCACCATGCTCGGACCGATCATTTCGGAACGCCAACGCGATCGAGTCCGCCGGCATATCGACGATGCCCGCACCAAGGGCGCGGTAATTCTTGCAGGGGCCGAATGGAATGGCAACCTTTGCTCGGCCACGGTGCTGAGCGGCGTGACGCCAGAGATGACGGTCTTTGCCGAAGAAACCTTCGGTCCGGTCACTTCGCTCTATCCATTCGACGCGCTCGAGGAAGCGATCGACCTGGCGAACGACACCGAATACGGCCTGAGCGCGTCGATCTTCACCCGCGATATCGACAAGGCCCTGCGCTTTGCCCAGCAAGCCGAGGCGGGGATGGTCCATATCAACGCTCCGACCCTCCACGACGAACCGCACGTCCCGTTTGGCGGCACCAAGGCTTCAGGGTTCGGGCGTGAAGGCACCGAGGCCGATCTGGAAATCATGACCGAGTGGAAATGGGTGACCGTCCAGACGGCCACCGCCGGCCAAGGCGGCCATTGAGCTGGTCTGACTGAAGGGAACTGATGATGCAGGATCTGGCCAAGCAATCGCGGTCCATCACCTCGCTGCGGGACTTCCTCGAACTGCTGGGCGATGCCGGACAGGCGATCACCTGGAGCGAGCGGGTGATGCCCGAGCCCGACGTGCGCAACATCGCGGTCGCCGCATCGCGCGACGCCAACGGCGCGCCAGCGATCGTGTTCGACAACATTGCCGGATACCCCGGAAAGCGCACCGCGGTCGGCGTGCACGGTTCGTGGGACAATATCGCGCTGTTGCTCGGCCGCCCCAAGGGAACGACAATCCGCGAACTGTTCTTCGAGATCGCCGGGCGCTGGGGCGATGCGGCGGCGCAGATCAGCACCGTTCCCGAAGCCCGGGCGCCGGTTCATGAATGCCGGATCGAAAGCGGGATCAACCTCTACGACGTGCTGCCGGTCTACCGCATCAACGAATACGATGGCGGCTTCTACCTCGGCAAGGCATCGGTGGCGTCGCGCGATCCGGAAGACCTAGACAATTTCGGCAAGCAGAACGTCGGCATCTACCGGCTGCAACTGCAAGGTCCCGACAGCTTCACCCTGATGACCATCCCGTCGCACGACATGGGCCGGCAGATCATGGCGGCCGAACGTACCGGCCTGCCGCTCAAGATCGCGGTCATGCTGGGCAACCATCCGGGGCTGGCGGTGTTCGCGGCGACACCGATCGGTTATGAAGAATCGGAATATTCCTATGCCTCGGCGATGATGGGCGCGCCGATCCGGCTGACCAAGTCGGGCAATGGCATCGACATCCTCGCCGACAGCGAGATAGTGATCGAAGCCGAAATGCAACTGGGCGAACGGGTCCTGGAAGGTCCGTTCGGCGAGTTTCCCGGTTCCTACAGCGGGGTCCGCAAGGCGCCGATCTTCAAAGTGACGGCCATCTCGCACCGCAAGAACCCGATTTTCGAGAACATCTATATCGGCCGCGGCTGGACCGAACACGATACCCTGATCGGCCTGCATACCTCAGCCCCGATCTATGCGCAGCTGCGCCAGAATTTTCCGGAAGTCACCGCGGTCAACGCGCTGTACCAGCACGGGCTGACCGGAATCATTTCGGTCAAGAACCGGATGGCGGGCTTTGCCAAGACCGTCGCGCTGCGCGCGCTGAGCACTCCGCACGGCGTGATGTATCTCAAGAACCTGATCATGGTCGATGCCGATGTCGATCCTTTCGATCTCAACCAGGTGATGTGGGCGCTTTCCACCCGCACCCGCGCCGACGACATCATCGTCCTGCCCAACATGCCGGCGGTCCCGATCGATCCTTCGGCCGTCGTTCCCGGCAAGGGTCATCGCCTGATCATCGACGCGACCAGCTACCTGCCCCCCGACCCCGTCGGCGAAGCGCATCTGGTCACCCCTCCGACCGGGCCGGACATTGACGAGCTGAGCAAGAAGATCCGGGCCATGCAACTGGGAGCTTTGCAATGAGCAAGACGGTCTGTCCGCGCTGCGCGACCGGCGGCGCCCTCGCTGACTATCAAGGCAAGGAAGGCGGCAAGGTGGTGTGGACCATCCACCGTTGCCCGACTTGCTGCTTTTCGTGGCGCGACAGCGAACCGGACAGCGCCATCGGCATCGGGATTCGTTCGGCGCACTTCGCCGTCGATGCAGCCAATCTCGATCGTTACGTGAAGATTCTCCAGCAATAGACAGGCGGAACAGGACCCATGACAGACCAAGCTCGCCAGATGGCCGCGCTGACCGCGGTGGAAGCTGCGATCGGCGCCGCGGCAGTCGATCGCACCCCTCAGGGGCTGGCCCGCTTTGCAATCAGCGGCGCGGCACCGCTTGGCATAGTCTTGCCGGCGGATGAAACCCAGCTCGCCAAGGCGCTGGAGGCGGCGCGAACCGCCGGCGGTGTGCTGCAACCCGTGTGCAACGGCGCCCACGGCCTCGAAAAGGCAGGGCTGGACAAGGTCATCATCTTCGACCTCCAGCGCATGAACGCAATTCTCGAGGTGAACGAGGAGCTGGCCTATTGCCTGGTCGAACCGGGGGTGACCTTCCGCCAGCTCGATGCCCATATCAAGGAAAAGGGCATCAAGCTGTGGATCGACCATGGCGGCAACCCCGACGCCAGTGTGGCCGCAAGCTTCGTCCATCGTCAGCCCGGCTACACCCCCTACTCCGATCACTTCCTGATGCAGTGCGGGCTTGAGGTCATGCTCGCGGACGGAAAGCTTGTGCGGACGGGCATGGGCGCCATGCCCAAGAGCACCTGCTGGCAACTGTTCAAGTTCGGCTACGGCCCCTGGGTCGATGGCCTGTTCACGCAGTCGGATTTCGCGGTGCCGACTAAGGTCGGCATGTGGATGATGCCGCAACCGCCAGCCCACCAGACCTTCATGGTGACCGTGCCCAAGGAAGACCAGCTGGCCGATCTGCTCGACGTGCTCGGGCCGCTCAAGCTCAACATGGTCGTGGCCAATGGCGTCGCGGTCGGCAGCGCGCTGCACGAAGCCGCCCTGCTCGGCAAGAAGCGCGGCGACTATGATGGCAAGGGGCCTATGGCGGCCAGCGCGGTAACCGCTGCGGGCGAGGCGCTGGGCCTGGGCCACTGGAATCTCTACGGCGCGCTCTATGGCTTGCCAGGCAATGTCCCGATCCTGTGGGATATGGTCAAGGGGGCGTTTTCGTCGATTTCCGGTGCTCGGGTGATAGCCGACGGCAAGGGCATCGATCCCCGCCTGTGGGCGTGGCGTATTGGCGCCATGACCGGCGTGGTGGCCGATGCGCCAGCATTCGTTCCGGCATGGAGCGGCGATCAGGCGGTTGCCGCCAACCCGGTGAGCCCCGTAGATGGTGAGGAGGCCATGCGGCTCTACGAACTGTCGCGCGACATCTGCGCCAAGCACGAATTCGACTATCTCGGCGAAACCGTCGCGATCTGGCGTTCGGCCAATCATCGCCAGATTCTGCCTTTTTCGACGGCGCAGGTCGAAAGTGCCGCCCACGCCCGCGGATGCGCCGCTGCGCTGATCGCGGCACAGGCCGAAGCCGGTTTCGGGCAGGCGATCGCCGAACCCGGAATGCGCGCAGCGGTCGACAAGACGTTCGAAACCAGGGGACTCTCACTCCTGCATGAACGGATCAAGAAGGCGCTCGACCCCGCGGGCCTGTTCGCATCCGCCTGAGCCGCCCCGCGATTATCGGAGTTGGAGACAAAATGAACAAGCTGGCTATCCTCTCACTCGTTGCCATGCTCGGTGCCTGCAAAACGTCACCGAATTCAGTTAAACCCGATGGTGCTGAGAATTATGCGTTGAACTGCGCAGGATGCCATAATCCTGGTCCCGGCCATCCTGCCACGATGTTGCTCGACCAACTGGGCCGGCCGGTCCCGGCATTGATCGGCCGCAAGGACCTCGAACTCGACTATCTGAAGACCGTGGTTCGTCAGGGTCTGATCGAAATGCCGCCATTCCGCCCGACCGAACTGAGCGACGACGAGATCGCGGAAATCTATGCCTATATCAAGGATGCGAAACCGCCCGCGCAGACCCCGGCAATGCCGGCTAAGGCAGCGCCCTGACCATCAGCTGAACAAGCGGCGCGACGGCTGCATCGGGCGCTTCGATCGACTGCCGGTATCGCTCCAGGCTCGCACTCGCCGCGGCTTGAGGCGTTGACATTTCATCGCCCTGCGTCAAACCTGGCCTTGATGCTTCCACCAGCGCCATCTGGACAAGTCGTTCGGCCTCTAGTTCGACCTGCTTGAGAGCCCCGTAAATCTTGTGTTGCGCAGTTTCCGCAACGCGATCGGAGGGCTTGGCCCAGCGCCTCGCCCAGCGCAGCGGATGCACCAGGTTGTCGTTGAGCGGCGCGACGGCTTCGCGCAGCTCACAAATCCCTTCGGCATCAAGCGCCTTCCGCTGCGTCTCCGCCACCCACAGGCCCAGCAGCAGCAGGTTGACGTCGAAACCGTATTCGTCCTGCAGGGCAATGCACAGTTCCGCCACCTGCGGTTTGGCATAGACCTCGAGCGAAAACGCCCAGAAGGCTTTGGCATCGGTTGCTGATTCATTCATGCGCGGCACCTTCGAACGGAAAGGGTGGTCAGACAATTCGCCTGACCACCCTTTCACTTCCTTGGTTGCCAAGCCCTGCTCTGCAACGCAAGCCCCCGGTGCCTATGCTGCCGGCTGCGCTCAGAACGAACGCGCGCCGAAGTGAATCTCCAGCATCGGCCGCATCACGTCCCAGCGTTCGAGCTGCGACCAGTGGCCGGAGCGATCGAGCACGTAGAGCTCGGCATGTTTGAGGTGTTCGATCAGGTAGAGGCTGGTATCGAGCGGAACGATGCGATCCTGCCGGCCATGGAAGATCAGCACCTTGTGCGGCAGCTTGCACAGGATCGACGGCGGCATGTTGAGCGTATCGACGCCCTGCTTCATCGAATCGATCATCTTGACCGCGGTCTTCATGATCTCGGGATCGGTGGCGATCTTGTAGCGGTTGTTGACGATTTCTTCCATGCCTTCGAACTTGTCGGGGTCATAGGCGAAACTGTGCATCAGCTGGCGATAGCGCGAGGGCCGCGGATCGGAATAGAACGACAGCAGCCGCACCAGTTCGGGCGTCTTCGGGCCCGGCGCACCGATCGAGCCCATCAGCACCACCCGGTCGATCCGGTCAGGCTCCTCGCTCATCATCTGCAGGGTCAGCGCACCGCCCATCGAATTGCCAACGACATGGGCTTTATCGATGCCCAGCGTGTCCAGCAGCCCGAAGCACTGGTCCACCCGTGTACCGATCCAGGCCATGACATTGTCGGGCCAGGGTTCGGGGATGACCGACTGTCCGAAGCCGATCAGGTCCGGTGCGATCACGAAGAAGTTTTCCGCCAGGTCGGGCATCAGGTGCAGCCAGTTCGATCCGGCATGGGCTCCCGGTCCTGCCCCGTGCAGCAGCAGCACCGCCGGCTTGCTCGGATCGCCGGCCAGAAGGGTATGCGAAGTCAGGCCTCGCCCCGTAATCCTTTCTTCCCGCACGCTTGTGTCGATGGTCATCCTCTATCTCCGCAGGTTTGCTCTTGTGCCTATTCGCCGCCGCCTTTGCGATCAAGGCAGGGGTCGTTGGGAGGCGCAGGATGTGGTAGACGACCATTCGTTATTGTGCAATGCATTTGGCATAATGCTTGAGGATCAGGGAGAGGATATGACAAGCCCGAATCGCGGCGCTCGATCCGGTCAATCGCAACCAACGCTTGATCCTGCTCTAGTCGCGGAGCTCGCGCGGGAACTCGATGCCGCCGAGCAGAACCGCAAGCCAATCCGCCAGTTCACCGCCCGCTATCCGGACATGACGATTGCCGATGGCTATCGGATCAGTAAGCAATGGGTCGATCTCAAGCTCGCGCGCGGGCGGACGGTCCATGGCCACAAGATCGGCCTCACCTCGCGCGCCATGCAGCAGGTCGCAGGCATCACCGAGCCGGATTATGGCACCTTGCTCGACGACATGGTGTTCGAACAGGGCGGCGACATCCCTTGCGACCGTTTCATCACCCCCAAGGTCGAGGTCGAACTGGCCTTTGTCCTGGCCCGCCGGATCGAAGGCCCGAATGTCACCGTGTTCGACGTCCTGCGGGCAACCGAATATGTCATCCCTTCGGTTGAAATCATCGACAGCCGAACGACAGTGGTGGATGCCGAAACCGGCGCCCGCCGCAAGGTGCAGGACACGATCAGCGACAATGCGGCCAACGCCGGCATCATCGTCGGCGGCCTGCCGATGCGGCCCGACAAGGTCGACATGCGCTGGATTGGCGCGATGCTGAGCCGCAACGCGGTGGTCGAGGAAACCGGGATCGCGGCGGGCGTGCTCAACAACCCCGCCAATGGCATTGCCTGGCTGGCCAACCGGCTGGCGCCTTGGGGGCAGGCGCTGGAACCCGGCGAAGTCGTCCTGGGCGGCTCGTTCACCCGTCCGGTCGAAGCGCGGCCGGGCGACGTTTTCAACGCCGATTTCGGGCCGATGGGCGCGATCGGTTTCCGGTTCGTTTGAGGCAGCCGCGCAGATGAAAACTCCTGCGAACCGCTTCAAGCAAGGCCTGGGCGAAGGCCCGGTGCAGCTCGGCTTCTGGCTCGCGCTGGCAAGCCCGAACATCGCCGAAATCTGCACCGGGCTTGGCTACGACTGGGTGCTGGTGGATGCCGAGCACGGCGCCCAGACCTTGCCGGGCATCGCCGATCAGCTCCGCGCGGTGGACGCCAATCCGCCCTGCTCGGCGGTCGTGCGCGTTCCGAGCGACGATCCGATCGCGATCCGCCAAATTCTCGATCTCGGCGCCCAGACGATCATGGTGCCGATGGTCGAAACCGCAGAACAGGCTGCGGCGATGGTCAAGGCTGCGCGCTATCCACCGCAAGGCGAGCGCGGTATCGGCGGTGCCCGGGCCGCGCGCTGGGGGCGCTACCCGGCCTATGTCGCCGATGCCAACCGGCGGCTGTGCATCATCGTCCAGATCGAGACCGCGCTGGCGCTGGAAAACATCGAGGCGATCGCCTCCGTCGACGGCATCGATGCGCTGTTCGTCGGCCCGGTCGATCTGGCCGCGTCGCTGGGTCTGCTGGGCGAAAGCAATTTCGCCGCGCTGTACGAAGTGACCGCGGGCGCTCTGGCCCGAATCCGGGCAACCGGCAAACCTTGCGGCATCCTGTCGCGCGACCAGCGCCTGGTGCAGCAATTCCTCGATGGCGGAGCGCGCTTCATCGCGGTCGGGATCGATGCCTTCGCGCTGGCTAAGGCGGCCGGCGACATGGCCAAGGAATGGGCGGCCCGGATCGCCGGGCAAGCAGAGGACTGAAACGATGCCGACGATCGGATGGCAGACGCCTCCCCCCTGTATCTCGTTGAGGCCCGTCAAGCTGTAAGCTGCGGACGGGCCAGCCTGCCGGGAGCTACCATTCGCCCCCCTGCGCCTTGAGCACCTGGGGGGGACCTGTGCCTCGGTTGGTGGGCGCGATGACGTCCCGTAGGGAGTAAGCGTCGTGAACGCCAATACAGGGAAAGACGAAGATCGCGGCTGGCCCCGACTGGAAGGGAGTAACAGTTATGGATCAGGAAAGACGATGGTTTGTGGGCGTCGACTGGGCCTCGCAGGCGCACCAGGTTCGATTGACGGATGCCGATGGCTCCAAGCTCGGCGAACGCAGCTTTGAGCATGGCGGTGCGGGTTTGACGGAACTCGCGACCTGGATACTGGCGGCGACCGATGGGTTCCCGATCATATTCATGTCGCGATCGAGGTGCCGCACGGTCCGGTCGTCGAAAGCCTGATGGAACGCGGATTCCATGTCTATGCCATCAATCCCAAACAGCTGGATCGCTTTCGCGATCGCTTTTCTCCAGCGGGCGCAAAGGACGACAGCCGGGACGCGATGGTGCTGGCGGATGCCTTGCGAACGGACGCGCATTGCTTTCGGCCGCTGCTCACGCTCGATCCCCTGCTCGTCGAATTGAGAGAATGGTCGCGTATCCTGGACGAGTTGCACCTTGACCGTACGCGCCTGGGTCATCGCGTGCGTGAGTTGCTTTGGCGCTATTATCCTCAATTGCTCGAAGTGTCGCAGGACATCGCGGCGCCCTGGTTCCTCGCTTTATGGCGGCTGGTGCCGACGCCGGCCAAGGTTGCCCGTGTCCATGAAGCGACCATCGCCAGACTCCTTAAGCGATACCGCAGCCGGCGTTTGCATGGCCGACAGGTGCTCGAAATGTTGCGCACCATCCCGGTCCCCGTAGCGGCCGGTACTGTTGCAGCCGCAACGGGCCAACTTGAAACCGTCGCTGCCCGACTGGATCTGGTCAATTACCAGATCGCATCCGCAGAGCTTCAACTCGACAGGCTGACAGTAGCCCTTTCAGTCCCGGTGGAACCCTCTGGACCACAGCTCGGGGAGCAGCGTGACGTGGCGATCCTGCGAACCTTGCCGGGCGTCGGAAGAATCGTTCTCGCCACGCTGCTCGCAGAGGCTTCCGATGCTCTGCGGCGACGAGATTATCATGCTTTGCGATGCCTGTCTGGCGTCGCGCCTATTACCAAGCGATCCGGGAAGAAGCGTGAGGTCCTGATGCGGCAGGCGGTCCAGGGACGACTGCGCAACGCTGTCGATCACTGGGCTCGTGTCGCCGTTCAACACGACCCCAGGAGCCGAGAAAAATATGCTGCGCTTCGTGCCCGTGGACACGGTCATGCACGCGCATTGCGATCTGTCGCCGATTGGTTGATCGCTGTCGCTTGCAAGATGCTGGTCTCTCAAACCGCCTTCGATCCGTCCCTCGCCCGAAGAGCTGATTGACCGCCTCATCTCTCCAGAAGCGAGCCGTTGCGCGGTGGTCCGCGCAGCGTAGCCTACGGCTGCGCGAAGCGGACCGCCGCGCAACTCAACACTTGTCAAATGGTGGGGAGTCCCCCCCGCCGGTGGCATGGCCAAGCCGCTGAGCGGGGTTCGCGTGCTGGAGCTGGCCCGGATCCTGGCCGGTCCATGGTGCGGACAGCTGCTGGCCGATCTTGGCGCCGAAGTGATCAAGATCGAACGCCCGGTCAGCGGCGATGATACCCGCCACCGGGGCCCGCCATTTGTCGTCTCGGACAGCGGCGAAAACCTCGGCCCAGCCTATTACCACTCCACCGCAATCAACCGGCAGCACGAAACCGGACTGAACGCCCATATCGACATGACCCTGCTCGATACTCAGGTAAGCGTCATGGCGAACCAGGCGCTGAACTGGATGACCTCGGGCACCGTGCCGCGCCGGGTCGGCAACGGCCACGCAAATCTGGTACCCTATCAGGCCTTACCGACCAGCGTCGGGGATCTGGTCATCGCAGTGGGCAACGATGGCCAGTTCGCCAGCCTCTGCCGGGTGCTCGGCGTCGGGCTTGATAGCGATGCCCGCTTTCCCACCAACCCAGGCCGGGTTCGCAACCGCGAGGTCTTGCTGGCCGCGCTCGAAGCGCTGACTGCAACCTGGACCCGGCAGGAGCTGGCCGACGCGCTCGAGGACGCCGGCGTTCCGGCGGGTCCGATCAACGAACTCGACGATGTCTTCGCCAACCCGCAGGTTATCGCGCGGGGCATGGCAATCACGCGCGACCAGCGAACCGGGGTCGCCAGTCCGATCGTGATCGACGGGGTGCGGATGGTCTCGGATATTGCGGCGCCCGGCATCCCCGAAACGGTTGAGGAGCCATTAACCTCGTCCTGAGGCAAGCGCCTATCGGCTCGACGGATTGAGGCGCTGGAACAGCTTACCCCGTTCGCTATAAAGCACAAGGGCCAAGGTCAGCGACCCGACCAAGACCAGCGCAATCGCGAGCGGCCGCGGTGTGCCATCGTAGACATAACCTATCAGGCCGCCCAACCCTGCCCCCAGAACCAGCCGGAAGAATGCCTGAACCGATGCGGCCGCGCCGGCAATATGCCCGAAAGGCTGCAAGGCAATTGCAGTGAAATTGACGAAGACGGTAATCAGCAGGCACATGTTGAGAGACATGAGGACGACAAACTGGACCAGGGTTTCGCCGGGAGCTGAGGCCAGGAGCAATTGTCCCACCGATGCCGCAAGGTGGCAGAAAATTGCGGCATGGCCGATCCGCCGGGTGCCAAAGCGCTCGACGATCGCCGAATTGACCAGGCTGGCCAGCGCCATGGTCGCCGCCATCGAGCCGAAGATCAGCGGATAGGCCGAGCCTGCCCCGAAATGCTCGCCGATCAGTTGCTGCGAACTGTTGATGAACCCGAAGTGCCCGCCGAAAATCAAGGACATGCCAATGACATAGCCGATCGACATCCGGTTCCCGAGCACCGTTGCAACATTGCCCAGCAAGTTGCCCGAGCGCTGCGACTGCCGGTTCTGCTTCGGGTTGGTTTCTTCCAATCTGAGCAGGAACCAGCCCGTGACCGCCAGCGCCAAAGCACCGATCACCAGGAAGATCGCCCGCCATCCCGCGAGCTCGAGAATCGCATAGCCCAGGCTGGGCGCGAAAGTCGGCACCGCCATGAACAGCATCGCCACCACCGCCTGCAGCTTGGCCATGCCGGCACCTTCGTAGCGATCGCGGATGATCGCCAGCGGCAGCACCGTCAGCCCGGACGATGCGAACCCCAATATCGCGCGCAGCGCCAGAAGCACATGGAAGTCGCGCACCAACGCCGAAACCGCATTGACGATGACGAACAACGCCATGTAGCCGAGCAGGACTGGTTTGCGCCCGTAGCGATCGGAGATTGTTCCAGGTATCAGCGAACTCAATCCCGAACTGATCAGGAAAACGCTGATGATCAGTTGGCGCTGGTTCGATTGGGCAACCTCAAAATCGGCAGCGATATGTCCGAGAGCCGGCAGCAGCGAGGTGAAGGCAAGCGACTGGAGCGCCTGTATCATCGCCATCATGGCAATGAATTCCCGGCGACCACTGCGGGGTCCAGCCGCAGGATTTTCGAGGTTCATCTAACCCTGCTCTCCTGAATCTACCACGGAGCGTCATCTATCCGCAACAAGCGAGCAAGAGTTCAAGGTGTGCCGCTCTCACTGTGCAGTGCATTGCAAAAGGTGGTACACAAGCTCAAGTTGAGCCGGGCCAACCGATCGCTTCGCTCGCCAGCCGCGCCGCCTCCATAATTCGTGCGATCTTTGCCTCGCTGAAATAGGTCTTGTCCTGTGAACGAGCAAGAACGCTCATCGTCGCGGCCAAGCTATTCTGCGAGTCGAAAACCGGCACTGACACCGCTGCAAGACCTGGCACTACCGAGCCGCATGTTCTCGCATATCCAAGTTTGCGCACAGATTGGATTTCCTTGGACAGATCGGCATCTTTAACGATTATCCCCTTGGCTCTTTCCCTCTCGATGCGCTCTCTAGTCTGCGCAGGTGGGCAATGGGTTAGGAAAAGACTGCCGGTGGAGGAGGCTTGCAACGGCAAAGTGGATCCAACATGCATTGAAGTGAATAGTGGGATGCCACCGTCAATCCAGCGAATTACCGTCGGCCCATAGTCGCCCCAAACGCTGAGTAACCCGGTCGTTTGCAACTCATTCAGCAGTCCCTCAAGGTGTCTTGTGGCGATTCGCACTGGATCGAGCGTTGCAATCGCCCCTAGCCCCAAGCGTACCGCAAGGGTACCAAGTGAATACCGGCCGCTGGACGCATCCTGCTCTACCATTCCGGCATTGACGAAGGCAAGCAAATATCGGTGTGCTTGACTGCGGGACAGCCCAGAATGGTACGCAACATCGCGAAGAAAAGATCCACCAGGATCTGTTTTCAATAGAGAAAGTAGCACCCTTGCACCAATTTCTACGGATTGAATTGATTTCCTTCGGCTAACAACCTCCGGAATATCGACGCTGGACACTTTATATGCATCGGGTTTTGTCATACTCAATTTTTGACCTGTTCATCTGAAAATAGACAGTTTTCCCTAATGCCATGCTAGGGTGCGAGCCACGGTTTCGCAACCGCCTATTGGATAGCCC
>NZ_JBXGSI010000035.1:0-30411 GCF_056790315.1 Sphingobium sp. VMM | reverse complement strand
ATATGCAAGGTGGTGGTCATGGAACAGGATTACGCGCATGGCCGCCGAGATGGTTTACGGCTGGCACTGTCGATCCTAGCGGCAGAGGAGGCAAAATGGGCAGTTCTGCTGGGCGAGAGCCGATCGTGGCGAACCAACGTGACGCGGGAGGTGCGACATAAGACATTGCAGGTCGCACAACAGCGGCTGCATACTGCGCTAAACCGCCTGACGCCCAAATCCGACCAAGCCTTGGATCCTGAGGTAGCATCGGCACTTGAGAAGATCGGGCTCTGATCCTGATCCTGTCATGACCCACCACAAGCTGAAGCGTCTCTTGAAAATCGGCATTGGTCGCGGACGCCGATTCATCTGGCGCAGAAGATGGACGATGGATTGGGAGCAGGTGAAATTTGTTCCGAGCGCTGCCGCAGGCAAGACGGCACTGGCAATTGCGGAGGTGACCACATTGAACCCGGCGCCCATCCTTCCCTAGGCCAATGACATCTGACATTGCCCTCGAGCGGATAGCGGATGCGCGAAGGACGATTTTGCAGTTGCTCGCCCGCCGCACAGACCAAGCGACAATCTGTCCAAGCGAGGTCGCACGAATGATTGCCGGTAAAGTGAGCGCTGATCCGGAAGGCCCCTCGTGGCGTCAAGTGATGCCGGTCATCCACGCCGCAATCGATCAGCTAGTGGCGGAGGGGGTGGTCGAGTTGAGTTGGAAAAGAAAGGTCATGGCGTCGCGCTATGGTCCCTACCGGATCGGCCGTATTCAATCTACAAGGTGAAGTCTGCTCAGCGGATGAGGCCCGCGGCACGGAGTGCATCGTGGATGACTTTTTCTACGCCTGCATTCCCTGATATATTCGGTCGTGAGAGTTCGGAGGGCAACGCGTCCAACCGGGTTCCCTTTGATACCGGCACACTCGGAGTGCCCTTAAGAGCTTCTCCATCCGATTGCGCGAAATTGGGCTCCGAGCCTGCCTTTAACAGGCCCCAGGACGATGCTATCCGGCGAGTGGATGAGATGCCCGCTTCGAGCATATGCGGCATTGCCATTCCGCAAGCATCCTGCCCAGTTGTGGAGAGTGGCGTTCCGTGGCCCATATTGGAAATGCGATAATCCTCGATAAGCGGGCGTCCGGCTGCATCGTTCCAGGAGCGCCGGCGGTGTCCGGCTATCTGCTCTGAAACATTTGGTGCCGCCTCCAGACCGTGGACCGAGCGCCACTGAGCAAGAATTGCCTCCGCATTGGAACTGTGGACCGTCGCATCGGCGCTGCCATGCCATATCGAAATGCGTGGCCAGGGTCCGTTATGGTCTGACGCGCGACGGACTCGATCACCTAGATCCTCCGCTTCGAAAGCTCCACATCCCCGCATGGCTTCAAGCGCCTGCGGGATATTCGACGCCAATCCGTACGGCAGGCCGGCGATGATCGCGCCGCCTGCAAACAGTTCCGGGTAGCTGGCAAGCATGACAGAGGCCATTGCGCCCCCTGCGGAAAGACCTGTCACGAATATGCGCGACGGGTCGACACCATGGCTATGTACCATCGCCATGATCATCTGTCGGACGGACAGCGCCTCGCCAAGATCGCGGCCATTGTCAGTGGGTGAGAACCAGTTGAAACAGAGATTAGGGTTGTTTGCGCGCTGCTGCTCTGGAAACAGCAGAATGAAACCGTGCTCATCTGCTAACTGAGACCAGCCCGCGCCGCGATCATAGCCTCCGGCAGTTTGCGTGCAGCCATGCAATACCGCGACGAGCGCAGGCTTCTCAGCAATCTGCTCTGGCACATAGATTTTCGCCTTCAATGCGCCTGGGTTTGTCCCAAAAGCATCGAGGTCTGCCAAGCGATTTGGACCATCGAATGATGTCGGGGGCGAGTGGCTGGCGCGCATGGCTGCCAGTCGGGCGATTGTAGCGGATAATTTGGACACGCAAAAAACTCCTATCCTACAACAGCAGCCGTCCACCCTCGATAATTTGCTTATGCTGCACTGCACAATATGGGGGTGGTTCGGCCAGCCCGCAAGGCGCGATGCTGTGATCTTCATGATATCGAGAGAAATATATCTGTCGGGAATTCATGGAGGCGCGTCATGCGACATAAGTCACAAAGCGCTTGAGATATGAGCGAGCGGGAGCCTGACACGGTCCGCGACCCCGCGCACCAAGCACCGACTATGCAAACTCTGTCTCGTATGGTGGGGAGGTGGCTTTGGTGCCAATCCACGCCTACGCAGGGGGACCGCTAATCGCTTGTTTCAAATGTCAGCCGCCTGTTCAACGTGGTTATCCTGCTAGCTTTGATTTGATGTCCAGTTTGCCGGTTCAACCTTTGCGCCTATCATCTCGGCTCGTGTCGGTACGCGAAGCTGGACAAGCTTATCTCCTTGGCGCTGCACGATGCCGAGACGCTCAAACGCTCCGAGCCAGCCCTCCATCGGCCACTGCTTCCAGCGCGTATGGAAGCGCCGTGCATTTCGCACAATATCATCGAGATGCTGCAGCGGTGGATCGTAACTGTCGTGATATTGGTGGCAGGCTATGGCCTGCCCGACAAAAAGCAGCTTTAGGCCAGTTGCCGCCGCTCTGAACCCGAAATCTGTGTCTTCAGCGCCGTAGCCGATAAATTCTTCGTCGAACCCACACAGCGCTTGGAACGTCTTGCGCCGCAGCGCGAAGGCTAGCGACCAGAACAGCCCGGCATTTGCCTCTTCTCTTACGCCTTT
Organism: Sphingobium sp. VMM; assembly: GCF_056790315.1. NCBI lineage: Bacteria > Pseudomonadati > Pseudomonadota > Alphaproteobacteria > Sphingomonadales > Sphingobiaceae > Sphingobium > Sphingobium sp. VMM. Next base: position 27,687 of record NZ_JBXGSI010000035.1, on the reverse strand, counting down.
GTCCGGAAATGAGCGCACCGGATGGGCCCGACCGCGCTTCAGCAATTCTGTCTCGGTCCAGGAGCTGCGGGCATCATCTGGGCCAAGATAACGGATATCCGCGCATAGAAGAGCATCATGTTCGCTCAGGGTATCAGCCAGGAGCCCGATGCACTGTCGCATGGGGATGCAATCGACATCCAGAAATACGAGCTTGTCATTACTGGCCAGCGAAGCTGCTCGATTTCGGGCTGCTGCTAGCGGAAGGCCTTTGGCCTCGAATTGGTCGATATGCACGCGGAACTGAGCTGGTGGCAATGTGACCGGATCATCGCTCATATCAACGACAATCAGTTCATCGGGTTGGCGATCACTCCGCTGCAAGCCCTCTACAAGCTGCGCCAGATGCAGGCTACGGTTGCGAACGATAGTGAGTACGGAAATGCCCATTATCGACGGTTCCACAGGTCGAGTCGGTATTTGTCCTGCCTTTCGGCCAGCTCCACCGCGAAATCCGAACCTAGTTCGGTCCAAAGAGCCTCGACCGCCTCGTCGCCGCTATGAGGGTAATCAGTCTCTTCGGTATAGTGGACAAGGATTATTCGGCCGCCGGAAACAACCTGATCGCGCAACCATTCACTTGCCCGATCCAAATCTACAAGGTCCCAGTAATAGGCGACCTCGGACAGAATGATGAGGTCGTAGCCTTCGCCATCCGGTGTCTCGCGCGGGAACGCCATCTGTGCGAGCGTTACGCCAGGACGGTCGCCCACCCGTTCTCGCGCCTTCGTGAGCGCCTTAGTGCTGATATCAATTGCCAGCAAGCTATCGCAAATTGGAGTCAAATGGCTGGTGAGAACACCATGTGCACAGCCGATCTCAAGCGCACGGGCATATCGGCGGTCCGCCAGGACATCATGGGTATAGGCGAATTTGGCTGCTTCATAGTGGCTGGATGCCAGATCCCACGGATCATCATTTGAGGCGAATATATCATCGAAATATTCTGCGTTGAGGCTCGTGACATTCATTGTCGATCCCTTCTCAATGTCAGTATGTCCCGGGCGGGCATGCGCAGCATTTCGCGCGGGAGCCTGAAGCCATTGCCCATTATCGGCGACATCTGGCTGCGATGCGCTAAAAGCGCGTGTCGCCTGCGTCCAACGGGCATGGCTGGCGTCGCAATCCGTCGGGCAAAGGGTGGCGGATCGCTCCACACATGAAACGCGAATAACGTAACTGGCCGCTTTGCCCGGCGCGTAGCGGCCTTCGCAAGTCGATAGGCGGCGACATGGTCGCAATGCGTCTCGCTGTAGTCGGACACTGCAATCGCATCGATCCGGCTCCGGCGGATGAAAGCCGCAAGTCGATCAGCGTCTCGGCTGAAAGCTTGGCTGTCGATAGGATGGGGGTGGGCGTCGCGCCACCCCATCCAAATCGCCGGGGCGGCGGCAGCATTTAATCTGCCAATGGCGTGCCGGGCTTCCTTGCGTCGGGTGATCGCTATGCGCGGCGTACCTTCGGGATGCGATCCCGCGCCGTTGGTGAGGAAGACGATAGCGCCTAATCGATCGCGGGTGGCGCAATGCGCTATCAGCGCGCCCGCCCCTAGCGTTTCATCATCAGGGTGGGGTGCCAATATGAGCCAACGCGCCTGCGACCAGCGGCTGCGCAAAAGAGTCTCAGCGTTCACCACAAGCGTTCGCCCTCAACCCAGATATCATGGTCAAGAAGCGCCTTGGCGGCCTCGTCGCGGGCATGATCTGGACCTGCCTGCCGAAGATAGAGAGATAGGTCGCGGACGATTTTGTCAGCACGTTGCCCGTCAAGGGCACTTTGTGTCCCGAGGATCCTCGCGGCGGCCTCCATCACAATGAACCCGGCATCCTCGACGACACCGCGTGTCATCCGAGCCACGGCTACGGCATCGTCATGACCAGATGCGAAACGATGTGCGGCTTCCGCCACCCAGAAGCCAGCGGTTCGCACGGCAACGGTGGCATCGGCGAACCGCGCGCGCTGGACAGGATCTTCGCGCGCCGCGTCGCGCATGGAGCGCCGAATTTCTGTGACGAGCGCTTCAATTCCGCCAAGCTGTGCAGCGCAAAAGCGCCAGGCCCCGGCGGTAAAACGGGGATCCCGATCATAGTCACCTGGCTTGCCCAGTAGCATGTCAGGTTCAACCTTTACATCGTCCAGCACATAGCGTCCGCTCACGCTCGCGCGCATGCCTCGGACCCGCCATCCTGATAGGTCGGCGCGGACTTTCTCATTAGCGCGAACAATGACGAGCCGACGGTGCTCGCCTTCACTCGCGGCCGTTACAAGCGCGTAATCGAGCCCTCCGGCCCCGCTGGCAAATATCTTCTCGCCAAATAGTGATGGGACAGCCTCTCGCGTCAATTGCACGCCGGGAGATGGCTCGGTCGCCCAAACTCCGAACCATGCTCCGCGATCGAGGGCTTTTGCCAGCCAGTGTAACTGATCGGGCACCCCAAAGCACTCGAACAGGGACATAGCGTTAACATGACCTTCGTAGAGCCGAGCAATGCTGAGATCGCCGCGACCTACTTCGCGCAAGGCTCTCGCCATCGTGCGGCAGCGCGTGGCTTCGTCTTCGAAAGGGAGGCCCCCGCATATTTGGGGGGCAAACCAGCGATGGTGACCGCTTTCGATAAGGGCCGACATGCTCTCGCTGGGGAAGTTGGGTGCCGCGTCATAGCGCGCGCCGAACATTGCCAGTCGATCGACAATGTCGATCGTTCCGGGGGCCTGACCTTGGATATCGGGGATCACGTAGCACGGCTCCTGTTTGCCGCCGATGCGCCGGCAAGGTCGTCCAACCAGCGGGCGACGGGTTCCGCTCCACCTGTGTCCATCAGGCAGTCAGGCCAACATCTAGCGCGCTTGATCGCCTGATTGATCATTCCTGGCCATTTGCCGGCTGGCGGCCATTCAAAGCATGCGATCGCGCCGCCTACAGCCGCAAGCTTTCTCGCCTTCGATACCTGTTCGTCAAATGGGCGTGGTTCCGGCACACAGATGAAAGGACGACGCGCCCTCAATACCGCGCTGACAACGCCGTCTCCCCCACCGCCTATAACGACCGCTGAAGCTGCGATCTGCGCATCGGCATCATCGACCCATCCGCGTAATTCTAGATTGTCTGGAAAGAATGCAGGCACCGTGCAGGGACCAATAATGCGAAACTTGCGCTCGGGGGTCGCGAGAGCAATTTCGGCCCATCTATTCCCGTCAGAAATGCCGCCCCCGCGCCCGAGGACAATTAGTACGACGCCATCGCACTCAATTGCCTGGCTGCACGCTGATCGGACGACGCCAGGAGCATAGAATGTCTTTTTGCGAACCCAGCTGGGAATTTCATCGTCGTCCAGGGCTTCGTGGAAGGGGGCAAGTAGAGCAGTTGCTCCGCGGAAAGCTTCAAGATGCGCAGCATCGAGTCTTCTACCGTTCAAACGGACATAGACAGTGGGCACAGATGCGAGACGCGCAAGCATCGCCACCTCGGCCGATACGTCTACTACCATCAGACGTGGGCGCGCCTGCGCGATCCAGGCTGCCATCAATGCGGTGCGCTGCCGGATCCCCTCATGGTCCAGCGGCGCATAATGGAGAGACGAAGGCCGCTCGGAACCGTCAATACCCCAGAACTCATCATCGAGACGGTCATCAGGCAGGTCGAGGCAGGGAAGGCCTTCAGTCCGTGCCGTCAGCCCGGTCCCCAGCAACGTGACGCCCCCCAGCGACCGACAAAGCGCGATAGCGCGTTGACGGTGACCGTCTCCATGATGATGGACATAATAGCCGATCGGGCGGCTCATGAGATAGCGGCCGGCTCTGGAAGCGGCATGTCACAGGGCAATGGGGGGAGGGCGCGTTCCGCATCTACAAAAGCTGCTGCGCTCATTTCGCGCCTGGCCTTAAACCGCCATCGTGCGCGCGCCTCCCAATGCGATAGAGCCGGAACGAAAGGTGTGTCCCCCCTCTGTGTGCAGCCCAGCCACCGCCGCATGTCAGCCGACATGCCGCCATCGGCGCGCCCCGCGGTACGGGATGATGCCCGCGTCCATACGGCATTGGGGTGAACTAGTTTGCCGCCCACTTCGATCGCTGCTTCGACCAGGGCACGGTCCTCGCCTGTGCGAAGGAGTGGCACGCGGCCTGCGCGGATGTAAAGATCTGACGATAGCGCGAGGCTCGCGCCCGTATGATCGCCATGCCGGGGCGGCATGTCCCAATCAACCGGATCGATCGCATCCTCGATCGCGCGCACCGTACCCCAATAGGCGTCAAAGCGACGACGCAGCGAAAATATCTCCGGTGATTGGGCGGCTTCCAACTCATCCAGCTCGATCCGACCGCCAATGATCCGATCAAGAGTGAAATGCGCAAGGATGGCGTCCACCCAGTCTACCGGGGGCCGGCAGTCAGCATCAGTGGAAATCAGTAAGCCGCGCGGGCCCACTAATTCGGCGCCAAAATCCATCGCGGCGCGACGAGCAGACCCGACGTGCGCAAAGACGGGGGCGAACTTTCGCTGGATCATTTTGAGCGGGAAGCGTGCGTTGAAGCGTTGGGCGGCATCGAGAGCGACGGTGTATGTGGCATCGCTACTGTTATTGACGCAGATTGCGACAGCGAAGGGCATACGCGTTCCCTGCAAGGCTAAGGCTTCGATTAGGCGGCCGATATGCTCTGCCTCGTTGCGCGCCGGCACGCAGATACAGACCTGCCTCATGCGACATCCGCGACAGGCAGGAGCCCAATATCCGACTCGTTCGGGATCGCGACCTGCGCCATTGCAAGGCGTCGATACAAAGCCTCATACTCGTCGACCATGCGCCGCGAGCAGCAATATCGCTCGGCATATGCTCTGCAAGCGCTCCGCTCGAGCGCCGAGGCGGCAAGTGCTGCCGATGCGAGAGAGGAAACATTGTCCGGCTCGGCGAGAACGCCGCAGTCAGGCTTCAGGAGCGATGGTACGCCACCACGCGCGAATGCGGCGACAGGGGTCCCACAGGCAAGCGCTTCAGCCACGACCAGACCGTAAGGTTCTTCCCAGCGCGGCGTGCAAAGGGCGGCGACAGCACCGCCTACAAGCTTCGACAACTCGATGTGAGAAAGATGCCCGACATATTCGATATCACCTCCCAATCGGGGTGCGATGAGCTTTTCGAAATAGCCTTGGTTCGAGATCGGGCCGGCGATCTTTAAGGGCAACCCCGCTAGCCGCGAAGCGTTGATCGCATAGTCCAGCCCTTTTTCAGGAACAATCCGGCCATACCAAACGAGATAAGCCTCCCGGTTGGCGATGGGCTGATAGGGAAAGTGCCTGAGGTCGATACCATTGGGAATGACATACTCGGCATTCGCTACATGGCGCCACATCGCGGCTGTGGCTTCAGAGACCGCCACATAGGTCATCGATCCGCGATTGAGCCTGATCCCGCTCTCGAGCCAACAGAAGGGCGGTGTATGGAGGGTTGTCAAGACAGGAGCCGCCAGCGTGTCGGACATGCTGACCGGAAGATAGTGCAGGGAATTGTTGTGTATGATGTCGAACGAGCGTGTCCGCAGTGCGGTCATGAGGCCCAGATAAGCGTGATGTTCGCGAAAGAAGGCGACATCATTTGCCTCAGCAGTACCTGTCTCGAGAAGTGAGGTTTCCTCACAGATTGCTTCTAGTCCCAGGCTTGGGTCGGATCGCGTCGAGGCGAAAAGGGTGACATCATGGCCACGTTCCCGAAGCGACCGAGCGAGGATATGCGTATGCATTTCCAGACCGCCAGCGAATGGCTCGCCAATAGCATATTTCAAATGGGCTATGATCGCGATACGCACTCCACACTCTCCCGGCGACGATGCGCTAGGAATGCGATCGGCAGCTGTTCAACCCAGATGTTTTGATAAATTTCCTCAGATTTAGCTTCAAATGACAGGAAATCGTTATAATCTGGATCAATTTATAACCTGGATCAGTATTGGTAGGTGGGCGTAGCATAAGTTAATTATCGCAAATATTTATGTAAATTTCGAAATATATCTTGATCCGAATTGATATCTTCGATCGTGGACCGTGTTGCGTAGAGGGAAAGAGTAATATTTGTGGAATATAGCAAAGTTTATATTTGAGTTGGGTCGGTTTCTTGAGGGCTGGCAGTTTGCATAGAACTTTGCGTCCATGCCCATCTTGATTATGAGCTGGCTGGTCCGACGGACCTGCTCTCGCAGATCGAGGCCGCTGATACTCCTCAGCAGGCGATCGAATGGAGGGATCCCATCCTTCTCCGGGCCGAGCATGTCGCTTGTCTCCCTGCGCAGGATCGCAATGAGAGGCGGATATGGTTGCGTACGCCCGGCAAGATGATCAACGACTATCGAACCAGGATAACCAAGCGGTCATTTCGCTTCAACCGGCGCACGAGTCGATTATTCCATAGACCTGTCTTCTCGCAGAGAAGTTGGCTCTCTGCACGAGCCCGTCAAAGTAAGCTGGAAGCAAGGGGCATGCCGACAAAGCCCGCGCCGAGCCCATGCTAAAGCGTGGGCGAGCTTTCTATGAGTATAACCAACTCTCGCGGCATCGAAGGTGAAGATATCCGTCGCGGTCGCGGCAAGGGGGGGGACGGCGAAGTCTTCTTTCTCTCAAGTTATCTTTGCCGAATCGGGATCACTGGCTTCGACGGATTCCCAATTGGCGAAGCGCGAGCCAGTTTTCCCTTCTGCTATAATACTGGCCCGGCGGGGCTGATTTTTATCGTTCGTTGATTGCGCCGGGGTATGAAGGCGAGGACGTGGCACAATCCTCTATGCTCAAACGTCTGGACGATCGGCTGAACACCAATCGACGCAATGCACAGTTCAGGCGGCAACTGCACCTGCAAAGCTCAAGAGAAGCATTTCGCGCGCAGCCTTGAGGCATAGCTCGAATGTCGGACCACCGATGTGGCTCTGCGAGCCATCGAGATGTCGGACGCTTATTTCCCACAGGCTGTCCGACCGGATCGCGCATCGGCGCATCTCACCGTCGACAAATGAGATTGGCTCCTGGATATGTTCGCGATGCAGCAAATATCGCTCCACGCTTATTGCGCTTTCTCGGTGCGCATTATGCCAGAGCCGGAAATTTTCCGTGTTCATAGAAAGCCATTCCAATATCCGGCAATCTGACATCCCAGTCTCCAGGAAACGCAACAATCTTAAACGGGCGGCTGCACGGAGACGCGTTCAAGCTACCAATGTTCCGAACAAAAGTCGGAACTTAACCTGGCTCAGTATGAAAGCTGCGCGGTTCCCCCAGAAATGTTCCGGAAATGATCGATTTCATCGATTCACCCTGTGAAAGCCTGCACTGCGGAGCCTGGGCGCTCAGGGAGAGGAATATGTGCGGCGAAAAGTCGCGTATAGACGTTATGAAATTATGCTCATGCTGCCCGACTTCGCACTCGCTTCCTTGAATGAGCGCGGCTACCCGGTCGAGGTGGGGCGGATATTTGAGGGGGTCAGGCCGAGACATATCTGTTCCGCCTGCTCACGCCATGAAGATCGCAACCTACAATCTCAAGGGCATCAACGGGCGGGTTGAGCTGCTTTTGCGCTGGCTCGCCCTTGCCGAGCCGGACGTGGTATGTCTGCAGGAGTTCAAGGCGTCTAATGAGCGCTTTCCCGAGCGCGCTATCCTCGACCATGGCTATGAAGCGATTTGGCTGGGGCAGAAAAGCTGGCATGGTGTGGCGATATTGAGCCGGGTTGGCGAGATTCACGATACGCGCCGGGGGCTTCCGGGCGAACCGGAGGATGTGCAGAGCCGCTACATCGGGGCCGCAGTGGACGGTGTGCTGATCGTCGGCCTCTATCTCCCAAACGGCAACCCAGGACCCGGTCCCAAATTCGATTATAACTTGCGCTGGTCCGACTGGCTGCATGATCATCTTTCGACGCTTGTGGCCCTTGATTCTCCGGTGGTGGTTGCTGGCCACTTCAACGTTATGCCGACCGATTTCGACGTCTATGTACCTGATCACTGGCGCGACGATGCGCTGTTTGCCGCCGAAGTTCGCGAGGCTTATGCGCGGCTGCTAGAGCTGGGGTGGACCGATGCGTTGCGCCATCTTCACCCTGACGAGCGCATCTACACCTTCGGGAAATATTGGCGCAATTCGTTCGAGCGCAACGCAGGCCTTCGGATCGATCACGACCTTTTGAACGACGAGGCGGTGACGCGGCTGATATCGGCGGAGGTCGATCGCCGTACACGCGGGCGGGGACAGGACCAGCGACCATGCGCCGGTTATCATTAAATTGCCTGACAAGACGAAACGCAAACGAATGCGCTAATCAATTCCTTCGGGGAGGCTAGCATACCATTGTGCATAGGGGCCTGTGCGTGCGAGATGGCGGTTAAGGTCGGGCGTGCCATCGTCCCACCAGACCGGGCCACGTTCGCCGAGCGCCACCTTGGCTTGATGAACCGCTTCATGCGCGATTGTCTCGGCTACATGATCGGCCGTGCGCCTGGCCGCGCCGACGGCACGGCGGGCGTCCATCAGTTCCTTCACCAAGCGCTGACGCTCGTCAGGCTTTAGAGCAGGGTTACTCATGCGCCAGAGCCGCCCGCGCACTACGAAGTAGCGTCCATCCGGCGTGACGGGGTAGGGGCGACTGCTCACGCTGTGCGAACCTTTTCAGACATGTTTCGGAAGGTGATCGACCAGCGCGGCACCTCGATAGGTGCGATACTATGTTCCCAAATGTGACGCACTTCACCAGACAAATGATAGATTGAGCGCCGCGGCAGCGAGACTTTGGCGCGGTCGAACCCGGCACTCGTTCGGCGGCGCAGACGCAGCACGGCTTCATTGCCAAGCGAAATGCCCACGACATGCTCGAATACTGGCCTGTCCTTATGCCAGCCAATGCCGGCGCCCGGATCATAGCGGATCAGCAGAGCCTGGGCGAGATCGTCCGCAGCAAGCCCGACAACAGAAGCGGTGCGGCTTCGCACTTCGAGAAGCCAGTCCGGCATTGGTTCGGACGGCGCGAAGCGCATATGCTCGAAATCATAGTTCCAGCCGTAGCTGTAGGTCAGGCGCTTGCCTGTCCATCGCTGGAAACGGAACGGGGTTAAGTTACAGCCATTGATCTTATCGATTAGCTCCGCTTCCTGTACTTTGGTCAGCATATCGTCACGCATCGCAAGACCAGGAACCACGGGCATATCGAACAGATCTAGCGTCGTCTTCATCCAAGCCATCGCGTGTTGGTGCAGCAGGCGAGCGGAGCCCATGCTTCGGATTGCGATATAGGATCCATTACCGCCGATTACACCAGCACAGCCATTTGCGCCAGACCATCTCAGTTCAGCAAATGCCGAGCCATCCCATCGTGGGCCGCGTTCATCTCCTCGGCCCCTGGGGATTTGTTGATCAGGGGGGGGGCACGCAGCAGGAGGCGACCTCGTCGCCAACGATCTCGAGCTAACCGATATATCTGCAATTGCTCTAATTTATGCCGCCGCTGCCATCGTCCTCATCAGGTGTATCGCTGGTCACGCATGAGGCTCAAGGACAGTCTCTTAAAGGTGCCCGCCGAAAACCTAATCCGTTCGTCGGGGGATGCGGAAACGTTGACTTGTGCCAAAGACCCGTTGTTCGGCGAACATCCAGCTGCCGGGCTGCAACGCGCCTAATACTTACGCTTGTCGGGGCATCGCATATCGCTAGATCCGGCCATTCACTCTTGTTGACAAGAGCAAAGTGAAAAAATCGCCATTCCCGTACTGGCCGCTTCGATTAAGCTCGTCCATATTACGTCAAGAGCCTAACAAAAAACGCAAAACCTTCTTCGGGGGAATTAACTATTAAATCAAATTTTAACTAAGCGGTGAGGAAAATGGGGGCATGTCCAGTCCGAAAATTTAAACCCGGAACAATCTGACTTTTCCGCCGCTTTGATAGAGGAGCGAGGATTGAAACGACCTTTCAGCACCCTCGTAACTTTTAGAAGGCGCCACGCGGGATGCTGTCGACACTCATCAAATCATTTTCTAGATCGACTCCAAGTCTCGCTGGCGCTCAGTATCGAGCGTATTCGCGACAGATGCCGATGATGTATCCCATCCTGCTTTCGAGCACTTGGATCGTCGCGTACGTTCATACAGATATCGCGCCTTTGTGGCTGACCGTCGCAATTCCCTCACTTTTTACCGCTGCCTGCGTCCTTCGAATGCTTCATTGGTTGAAGGCATACGAGACGATACCATCACCTGAAGAAGCAGCCAAGGCATTCAGGGCGACAATGCTACTGGCGCCGATAATTGCTTCATCCTTTACCGTTTGGTCTTTCCTTCTTTTCTCATACGGTACGCCATACACCAAATCCTATCTGGCTTTTTATATGGCTAATACCGTAGTTGTGTGCATCTTCTGCTTGATGCATGTCCGTGAGGCAGCACTGATCGTGACCTTGATCGTCAACGGCGCATTTATTGGATTCTTCGCTTGGGCCGGGCAACCAACTTTTCTTGCCATGGCGCTTAATACTGCACTCGTCTCGATCGGCATGTTGGTCGTTTTATCGATAAACTATGACGATTTTGCAAGGAGGATAGCGGCCGAAGCCGATGCATCGGCAAAGCAAACAGAGCAAGCCCGATTGATGCGAATGATCGATGATATGCCAGTCGCGGTCATGACCGCTGACCCGATCGATTTCAAGATTACCTATCTAAACGACGCCTCTCGCAAACTTTTGAGGCGCATTGAGCATCTTCTTCCCATCGACGCTGAAGCCATGATTGGAGCCAGCATCGACATATTTCACCTAGTCCCTGACCGACAGCGCCGGCTCCTCTCGGATCCGACGCGCTTACCGCATCGCATCCGCATAAATCTCGGAAACGAAGTACTGGACCTCAACGCTTCGGCCATACACGCCGATGATGGCAATTATCTGGGGCCGATGCTGACTTGGGCGATCGTCACCAGCGAAGTGGAAGCAGAAAAAAAGATCCGCTATCTTGCCCATCATGACGCTCTCACCGGTCTGGCAAACAGGGTCACTCTCAACGACGCGCTGCTAAAGCTCACGTCGGATGCGCTAACCCCGGGGGCGTTGCTGCTGATTGACCTGGATGGTTTCAAAGTAATCAATGACACGCTCGGGCATAAATTTGGCGACGAACTCCTTGTCGCTGTTGCCAAGCGCCTTTCTGAACCCTGTGACCGCCACTCTGCCGTCATTGCTAGGCAGGGAGGCGACGAATTCGCGATCGTGCTGACCAATGTTTCGACTTCGCAATGCGATACAATTACAAGCGACATTCTAACGCGCCTTTCAGAGCCTTTCGTTCTCGAGCGGAAGCGCGTTGCGCAGATTGGCGCATCAATTGGTGTTGCGCTCTTCCCGAAGCATGCGACGTCGGCGGAAGAGGTGATGGTTCGCGCCGATATGGCGCTTTACGTCGCGAAGACTGCTGGAAAAGGGGGCGTGCGCTACTTCACCACGGAGATGCAGGACGAGTTTGTTGCAGCCAACCGCCTGGAGAATGAGCTGCGCATTGCTCTTTCGTCGGGAAAAGGATTGAGCATATTCTATCAGCCGATTATCGACTTGCGGCATCGTAAAGTCGTTTCCAGAGAGGCCTTGGCACGATGGTATCACGACGAGTTGGGCTGGGTGTCCCCCGCCACGTTCATTGTGGCCGCCGAGCGCAGCGACTTAATCCTCAAACTGGGCCACCACGTGCTCCATGAAGCGTGCCGTGAGGCCATGTCATGGGATGGAGGCGAGACGGTGGCGGTTAATATTTCCGCTTCGCAGATGGGGCGGTCGGAATTGCTATCAGTCGTCCGTTCGGCCCTTGATCAGTCTGGATTGCCCCCCGAAAGGCTCGAACTCGAAATCACCGAAACAGCGCTTTTGAGAAACGAGGCAGCATCCGTCGCAGAGCTGGAGCAGATCCGGGCACTTGGTGTTCGCATTTCCCTGGACGACTTTGGCACCGGCTATTCTTCACTGGCGCATCTTCGACTCTTTCCTTTTGACAAAATCAAGATAGACGGCAGTTTCGTGCGCGACGCGCTCGACCGCGCCGATTGCGCGTCGATCGTTGCGGCTGTGATCGACCTGGGGAATAGACTGGGCGTGGCTACGGTGGCGGAAGGGGTGGAAACCTTGGCGCACTTTAATTTGATGCAGGATTTGGGGTGCCATCAGGTCCAGGGATATCTCTTGGGGCGGCCTTCCGCTTCACCATATGACGACATTCTTAACCCTGATCTCGTAACGTCATCGTAAACAACACCCAGTTTACAAGCTGGACACCTCGAAAAACCGGTGGCGTCTGACGGCTTGAGGTGATTCACTGCCGGTACGCGACAGCGGAGGCAGAGATGGCAGTACAGCCGGGTTTCTTTGATCTTTCGGACCGATACGAGGCGCTGAGCGCGGCGGGCGATCCCTTGGAACGGTTGTCGGCCGTGGTGGACTTCGAGCTATTCCGGGGACCGCTGGTGGCCGCGCTGCGACGCGGCCCTCGTAACAAGGGCGGACGACCGCCGTTCGATCCAGTGCTGATGTTCAAGATCCTGGTTCTACAGGCGTTGTATTCGCTGTCCGACGAGGCGACCGAGTTCCAGATCAAGGACCGGCTATCGTTCCAGCGTTTCCTGGGCGTGGGGCTGGAAGGCACCGTGCCCGATGCCACCACGGTTTGGCTGTTCCGCGAACGGCTTGTGAAGGCCAAGGCGATCGACCGGCTATTCGCGCGCTTCGATGCCGCGCTCAAGGACCGGGGATATCTGGCCATGGGCGGTCAGATCATTGATGCCACCGTCGTGCCCGCGCCCAAGCAGCGCAACACCCAGGAGGAGAAAACGGCGATCAAGGAAGGCCGCATCCCCAAGGACTGGACGCCGGCCAGGGTTCGGCAGAAAGACCGCGATGCGCGCTGGTCGATCAAATATACCAAGGCCAAGGCCCAGGAAGGCGCCGATCCCAGGGCGACAAAACCGGTCGATCTGGCCATTCCGATGTTCGGCTATAAAAATCATATCGGCATCGATCGGACTCACGGCCTGATCCGCACCTGGGATGCGAGCGCCGCCAATGCCCATGATGGGGCGCGACTGCCCGATCTGATCAGCAAGGAGAACACCGCCTCGGGCGTTTGGGCCGATACCGCCTATCGATCGAAGAAGAACGAGGCATTCCTCGCGAGGGGCATGTTCACCAGCAATATCCACCAGAAGCGCTTGCCTAGGCGGCCGCTGCCTGAACGGATAGCCAGAGCCAATGCAAGGCGCTCAAAGGTACGCGCCGCCGTTGAGCATGTCTTTGCCGGACAGAAACACCGCATGGGCCTCGTCGTCCGTACCATCGGCATCGCTCGTGCCAGGATCAAGATCGGCATGGCCAACCTGGTCTATAACTTCCAGCGCCTTGCATGGCTCGAGGGCAGAACTGCGCCTGCATGACATGGAATTGGCGTCCCGAACTCGGCCGATACCGCGATCACGCCGCCAATGCAGCCGAAACGCCGCCTTTCATCAGCGCCGCGTGCCCCTTCCTACGCCATCAGACCAAAATCACCCGGTTATTCGAGGTGTCCAGCTTTTATAAATCGGGGGACAGTGTGCCTTAAACGGGTGCCCCGGAGAATGAACTCTACACGGTCGTTGAATTGCAGCACACTGCTTTCAATGCGCCGATAGCGCCCCTATCGGCGATCAACGAGAGCTGGTAGCTTTGAGGCGGTCGCTGAAGCTGGGTGGCTGGCTGGCTGAGCGCAGCCCCAGCCACGGTTAACTAATGAACTTTCGAACGCTCGCTATAAAACGGTGGCGAGATCTTTAATAAATCAAAGGTGAACCCTTAATTTGACGATCGCGGCAATCAGCCATGCGCTGGGCTATTTCAGCCTCCTTGCGCCAGCTGAGCGCTGCTGCCAGCGCGACCGCCCGGACATTTGGAAGGTCGGTCGCATCTGCTCTATCTTGATTTAGTTGAGCCTGATCCCAGCAAAAATTGACGTCTTGAATCATGGGAGCTCCTTTAGTGCGCCAGGAAAACCACTCTGCGGTCTTTTCGTTCCAGAAGACTTAAACATTCATTCATCCTAACGCAGTCAATTTGGACGTAGCGAAGAATTCTTATTAGGGACTGCAGGAGCTGATGGCTTGCTACTGCTTCCGTTAGTGTCAGGCATTGGGCACATCCGCGGCATAAGTCGCGCAATGATTTGCGGGGCGTTCCGCGCGGTGTCTCAGATCCAAAGGGCTGGCGCTCAGCATTCTCAACTATCATGTTTAGCGGGCGGGGAGCCAAAGGCAGGTTCGTTACTGGCTGCTCGTCGACATGATCCTGGCGCGTAGTCCTACGACATGTCGGGTGCGGAATGTACCGATGACCGCGCCCGCTTCATGGAGCCGAGACGCGAGGCCGGGCAGAGGTGGGGCGGGGGGCGTCACCTGTGAGGACTGAGCTTTACTTCCTCCAGCTCGGCACGCTGATCGCCCACCGCGAGGCCGCCATTGCGCCTTCCGACGCTGAGGGAGTCTCTTACCTTTATGGGTGAAATCAAACAGCTATATGACGTGAAACTGCGCCGCATGATATTGCCTATGCTGCTTAGTGCCCTACGGTCAGATTGTTGGTGTCAACGATGAGGTCGTGTAACGCGGCTAATTCGTCGTCGGAAATCGCAGCGCGAGCGCTCCGAGGGTCGCGCGCAGATAAACCTTTCTATAGCGTCCCGACGGCTGACCCGCGAGCTATTTGGCACCTACGCAGGTTGTAGGGGGGGGGGGGGCGGGGTACGCTGGCAGAACCTCAACGTGTATAGGACACTGGCCGACTTCCTTCCATGACGCCTATATTGTTGCGCCTTGCCAGAAGATTGCAGTGAAGGGGCGGGGAAGCGACACTAGGCCGTGCGCGTGCTGGATCACCGAAGTCGTGACCGAGAAGTCGTTGACGCGTAATCCGAACCTGATCGCGTCCTATCCAATGACGGATCCGGTAAATAGAGCGAAACTCTACGTCCGGATTCGCTGGCGCAAAAAGTCGAAGCGTTCGACGCATGATCGTTTAACAAAAATATGGCAATTAAGAGGAGGATTTTAGGCTTTCTGCCTGCTGATTCAATTTCTTAGCTTTGGCTTTGGCTGCGTCGCGAATGGATTCCGCCTGTTGTTCCAGTTTGTCAGCTTCCGCATCCGCCTGCGCTTCAATGGCGCGTCCCTGGTCTTCTAGCGCATCAGCTCGGGAATCGAGGGCTTTCGCTGCGGCCCGATCTACACGATCTGCTGCTCGACCAGCACGCTCGGCAGGGCCATCTCCCTGATAAGGGACGCCAGAAGCATTGGCTGCGGCCTCATCCTTTGCTGCCCCCGCCTTTTCCTTTGGTCCGTCGCAAGCGGCAATCGTGCAGAAGAACGCTGCGGCTGTCATGAGCATTGTCGTCGTTCTCATGCTGCACAAACCCTTGGGAGAAACGCTCGTTCCTCAGTGTAGGAGACATTTTGTGGGATTCACGACTGCCGTTTTACGGATCCAGAAGACTGGCCCCTTAGCGCTTCATGGGCATTCTGCTTACCTAGCGAATCTGTTGGCTGGAGCCCGCTGAGACTCAATCAAGATTGGGCTCGACCGACACCGATTGTGCAATCAGCCGCGCATTGCCGAATGTGGTAAGGAACGCAATATCCGCTGCATCCCTGCCAACCCCAATTTTTACCATCGCGGCTTCCTTCGCCATTCCCGTCGGATCCACGAGGTGCCACTCACCGCCTAGGAATATCTCTGCCACCGCATGGAAGTCCGGAGGATTTACGCCCAACGCGTAGACGCTTGCGATTCTGGCAGGGACGCCTGCCGCACGCGCCAGGCAGATCATAAGGTGGGCGTAGTCGCGACAAATTCCCTGCCGCGAGATGAATGTGTCGCCCGCTGTTGTCATGACGTTGCTCGAACCTGGCACATAGCTCAGATGGCCGTGTACCCAATCCCGCATCGCCATTATGAGCTCGCCGCCTTCAATCTTGCCGAATTCGGCATCTACGAACGTTTGAAACCGATCGGACTCGCAATAGCGCGACGACAGAAGGTAGGGCACGGTCTCGCCTGGGAGCTGATGCGGTGGCACTTTGGGAAGCGTTCTGCAATCAGCTAGCAGGCGATTGACGGTCACGGATGCCCGATAGTCGACGACCATCTTGCCCGAAAGGCGCAGCCAGATGCGCTCACCTATGCAGTCCTGAGCAGGTACACGCGCGACGTGCTCGGCATTAGGCAGAATTAAGTCTGACCACTCTACGGTCTGCTCGGGTATGGCAGCTGCTTCGAGTTGCAGAAGTATGTCGGTGGGTTCGTCCAGTTCATAGTCGAGATGGGCATGGATATTCATTTTCATGATGGATGCACCTTTGAAGACGAAATGGCAGACTAGATTGCGATCGGGGATTCGATCCAACGTACGGATCTCGTAGTGTCGGCGCGATTTAGATAAATAGCGGAAAGTATATATGAAGCTGGCTATAAAATTGCCGGTTCGATGCCTTCATTGCAGTATCGTTAGATACGTGCTATTCAAGATAGCTAGGGTGTTGGCGATCCTACAGTCGGTCAAGCAGTTCGGCTTTCCTGACAGCATATTCCTCGGCTGTGATAATCTTTTTTTCGTAAAGGTCAGACAGACCTTCTATTTTGGCGAAGATAGCTGCGTGATCATCTTCTATCCGAGCTCGGGACGGTCGATCCTGCGCCGGAACTGCGGTGGAGACCTCACTGCCCGGTTCCTCCCGAACGACGTCACTCTCCTTCGAAACCGGTTCCGGCGGGCTTTGCTGGGGGTCAATATGGTGGACCCGCTGGAGGCTAGACAATGGTACCGGACCATGTTGGCTCGTCAGGGTCAGGCTCTGACCGCTTCCCTGCTGCTGGGCGAGTCCGGAAATCACATGGGTTTGCGTGTCGTAAATGGTCATATGACCGTCCGTGACAATTGCTAACCGCCGGCTTGCCGGAAAAACGGCATAGTGCATCTGGTTCTGCGATCCGGTGGTGGATGGCGTGCCGAGGTCTTCGGGCCAACGAGAAGACGTGCTGGAATTGGTAGAAAGGGAGGGTGGTCTAGCAGGCTCTATCAACATAGGTTCCTGGATGGCAGCACGGGCCAAGTCATCGGCGAGAGCGCTGATTTTCGCCTTTAAGCTATTGTTGAACATGTCGCCGATCATGAGCATGCCCCCTGTCAACCATTGGCCCATGCCTCCAAGATCTGGATGATTGAACTGTGCCTGGTGGCCATTGCCCTCAATGATCGCCAAAAGCAGAGCGGATGTCGCATCAACGCTTACGCCGTGTTTTGCAGCAGCCTCAGCTACCAAACGCTCGCCTGCTTCTGTCAGCCGGCGAGGCAATGGAGCACCTTTTTGTTGAGTCTGGGAATCCATGCGGCTTGGACGAATGATATGCTCATCGGTTCCTTTTTGGCGTCGACGCCCGCAACGAAGCGCAGTGCGCGATGACGCGGCTTGGCCGCAACATCTGGAAGAAATGGAGCGAATATGACCAACGCAGCCTGGTCTAGACCAAACTGTACGGCTTCGAGTTGCTCAGGCAGCGCGTTTCTGCGCGCACCTTCAAGCGTCAAGTTACTTAGCTCGAGGCGCGCTGCGATCCTCAATCGCTTCTTCGAGATAGGACGCCAAATACCGCTAGGCTCGCATAATAATTATAAGTATTCTGGGGTCCGCATCCATCGATAACTATGCAACAAAGCCTCTCTCATGCAGACAAATCTGGAAGTATGGACATCCAAGTTTTTTCTGGCAGACCACGATGGCAGTTATAGCTTTCGCCAGAATAGAAATCAGCCGCTCTCCCACGGGCCAATGGCGCCCATTCCAAAAATCGGTGATCGAATGTCGATCTGTTCCAATACACACTGCTGGGCAACATCGGGATGCCAGGCGGTCATAGGCGCACCAGCGTCTTCGGGCAATCTTAGCTGGCGCCCCATCTAGGTTCGATTATGAACGCCGGCTCGAAACCGCAGCGGACAAGGACTTGATGGCTCGCAGGCGTGCCATGGCGAGCAGGCGGCGCGCTATAGACCGTCAAATACGGCTTGCATAATTGCCGTTCAAGACATACGACTACATCTGTAGTCGGAGGAATAAATATGCGGTTTCGGAAATCGATTGGAGCGATACTGGCCTTGCCGCTTGTCGCGGCTGCACCATCTCCTGGACCCGCGGAATCGCCCCATAAGCTTGCTCCTTTGACTGTTGCGGTTCGCCCTTCGCGGTTGCCTCAGTCGGCAGTCCCAGTTCAGCGCTTTCTCCTCACCGCGAATGCCGAGGCGCGGGCGTTCATGCGCGAGCAAATGGCTACGAAGCATATTCCAGGAGCGCAAATTGCGGTAGTACAGCACGGGCACATAATACTCTTGGAAGCTTTTGGAATTGCGAACCTTGAGCATGGGGTGGCAGTTACAGAGGATACGGTGTTTCCGATCAATTCGGCAACGAAATCCTTCACGGGCGTCGCGGCGATGCAGTTGGTCGAAGCGGGAAAGCTAGACCTTGATGCGCCAATTTCGCGCTATCTCGAAGATCTACCCGCCACATGGCAAAACATACGTGTTCGTCAGCTTCTCGCCCACACCTCGGGCCTGCCTGATATCATTGGACGCACCGGACTAATTGGCGATGGCACCGAGGAAGGCGCTTGGACCACGGTCAAGGCTTTGCCAATTGAATCTGCGCCCGGTACGCGTTTCGAATACAACCAGACCAACTACGCACTGCTAGCGCGGATCATCGACACGCTGAGCGGCATGTCGTTCGCTGAGTATTTCTCTGCGCATCAGTTCAAGCCGGCCGGCATGATGCATGTTCACTTCGGCGATGGCTTCGACATCGTTCCGGACGCTGCGACGCCCTACAGCTTCTATGGATCGGGTCATGGAGGTGCCGCAACGAAAGAGCTTGGCCGTTGGCGGGACGATCTGCCGCACTTTACGCGAACCGGTGCCGGACTTAACGCCTCCGCACGCGAGATTGCGCGCTGGGTCATCGCTCTTCAAACAGGCAAGCTTTTGGCGAAGCCTGAGAGTTTGAAGCGCCTTTGGACGGCAGACACGCTCAACAACGGAGATCGCAACGAGTGGGCGATGGGCTGGCCAATCGTCCGCGCCGCGCCGCATCCGATAGTCGGTGGAATTGGCGGAGGCCGGGCGGCCTTCTTCATCTACCCGGAGGATGATCTCGCAATTATAGTGCTGACCAACCTTGTCGGTAGCGATCCGCAACAGTTCATCGACAAGATCGCAGCTTTCTACGTTCCTGCGATTGCGGCCGCTCCAGCATACGATTGAGAAGATTTAAGATGTTTGGGTGTTAGAAGCGGCCTTTTTCGGGTCGCGCTACAATGACTGTCGACGCGGCATACGCTGCCGGCAACCATCGACCCATATCAGTCGCTCAGCATCCAATTTCACGCTCCCAGGTGCGGACCGGCAGCTTTCCCATTCTAGATGCCGAGACTGACCGAAACCTGCCGCTTGTTTAATTCCAATCGACTTAGTGTTTGCGCTTACGACACGGGGTACACTGGCTTATGGTCGGGCAAGCTCTACTGAATTGGTGCAATCCGATGACTGACCCGCCTTTGCCGACCGGCTATCGATTGTTCGAAGCGTTTTGGAAGCTTCTCCGCGGGAATCCCAAGCTTCGTTTCGCATCACTGTTAGTTCGCAGCGGCACGACTCTCGCAGCGGGTCCACCGCTCGTGCTGGCCTTGGCGACGCTGTTTACGGATGTGGCATTTCCTCGGCCGCCAGAAGCAATAGCGACTGCGCTAGCCATCGCCGCCCCCTTGTTGGGCGTAGTTCTGATCGGGCTCGGCATTTGGCTATTCGTGAAGCAAGACGACCCGCCGATCTTGGAGGACCATTTCGGTATCTGGATTGCCGACGGACAGACGTTCGAGATGGCCATGCGGACCGTGTTGGCCCATGAAAAGAAAGTGGTATCCTTCCCGGACTTCTCGCCTGAAGAATTAGCGCGGTTGGTGCGCAAGCAAGAACTTGAGGCACGCAGCAGCCTGATTGCTGCCGGCGCGCTTGGGGGACTCGTCGTCGGGCAGGTTCCGTTTCCGGACTATCATGTGATTGAGCACGAGACGACGATCGAAATCAGGAGGGCGCCGTGACCGTCGAAAAGAATTTCCCGAAGCCACCCGGTGGAAAGCTCGTATGTGAGGACGGTCAGTCCGCCGTCATCCGTATCAAGGGCGGAGAGATTACTGCATCCTGTCACAGCCCCGACCCGGGGGTGACCCTCTGGCGAAACGGACAGCTCACGCTCGAGGCCAAGAACTGGCTGCTTGGCGTCGTCAAGGATGAGTGGCGATCATTAAGCGCGCCTTTATCGTTCGACGATCAAGAGATCCTAGAGAGCCGCGTCTACGAGTTTCGTGGCCGTGATGGTCTAAATGTGCGGGTCGAGTTCAGTCCGCCCGAGGTTTCTAAGGGCCGGGGCGGCGGCGGAATGACTTTGGCGGGGTAGCGCCCCAAACCCCGGCATTCGACGTAACAACGTAAGCCTCGACGGAACCTGGCCTTGACGGTAATCGCTGAGTCGACGCAGCAGCGCTTGTACTTCCGGCCTGATCCGCATGGGGCCCTTCCTCCGTTGTCGACCCTTTGAAGACTTTCAGCTGCCAATTTCCGATGCCCAAGTGCGGTCCGTCCGCTAGGCGAGAATCGCATGGCCTGCGGGCGTCAGTTCAAGAGCACGTGGGCGGCGTGTCACGAGCTGGCCCGTCTGCGCTTCGGCATCGAGGTTGTACCGTTCGATGGCACGGTTCGACCCCTAGAGCCGCAGATGGCGGGCGACGCTGCGCTGTGGCGGGAGATCGCGATCCGCGAGGGACTAGCGGAGCCGGATCTCATCCGGCTTGCATCACCTTGGCATACCGATGCTGATCTGGGGCAGCCGGCCGAGGTCGTCGCAGAGGAACAAGGCCGGCGGCTTGGTTTCGCCGGATACCAACCCACCGCCGATGCGCTTTTCGCCCTGTTCAAGCGACTAGGCGTTGATAGACTGATTCCGTGACGGGCTGAGAGATCAGGCCAAAGTTTTCGGCGGCGGCGCCTCTTATGATACGCGCAGAGCCAGAATTCGGCTCCTCAGATACACACCAAATGCCATCTAATATGGCAAAATTTACGCGAGAAAATTACGCAAAATTGGCATTTATTGATCTATGTTACGGTAATGTCGAGATTACTTAACTTGCTATAAACCTCGATACGCCATGACCACACACTCTGAAGGGATGGGTCATGGGTTTTCTGGGGCGCTTGCGCGAAAATGAAGCTGGCAATGTGCTTGTCATGGTTGCAGCCGGATTTCTGCCACTTCTGGGCTTTATCGGTGGCGGCGTCGATATGGCGAGAATCTATCTGGTGAAGACCCGCCTGCAGCATGCTTGCGACGCAGGCGCGCTCGCTGGTCGCAAACAGATGGCAGGCGGAGCATGGGCGGCAAATAATGAAAAAGCCCGGACCACCGCTGAGGGCATTTTCAACATTAATTATGTGCCCGGCTCTTACGGCTCAAGCGAGCTGAACAAGCGTTTTTCTGAAAGTCAGGGGAAAGTATCCGGTTCGGCGTCCGTCATCATTCCCATGACGGTCATGGTTATTTTCGGTTACGGGACCAAGACGATTTCGGTCAATTGCGACGCCGAAATGCGCATCCCCAACACCGATGTCATGTTCGTCCTCGATACCACGGGTTCGATGGCTTCGGTCAATCCTGGCGATGGTGATACGAAGATCAATGGCCTTAAGCAGGCTGTAAAATGCTTCTATGAGGCTCTCGCAAAAATTGACACATCCGCCCAGTGCGGCAGCAACCCGACTGGCTATCGCAACAATGACGTACAGTTACGCTTCGGCTTCGTCCCATATTCTTCGAATGTAAATGTCGGGCGATTGCTACGCAACGACTGGATGGTCGACACCGCACTCTACCAATCACGCAAGGCTAAGACGACAGGCAATACCGACGTTGACGGATTCAAGGAGGGCACGGCGGAGGTCACGTCCACAGAACAAGTCCCCTACAGCATGAATTGGAGCGCGTGGGAAAATCACGGCACGGCTGGTGGCACGAGTTGCAACGGCCGGATCCCTGCCAATTCAATCGAAATGACGGGGCCCGAGAGTGCTCCCTATGCCCAGAGTACGACTGGTAGCGGTGCCAACCGGGTGGTGAGTTGGTCAACCAACCAGGATGGTCGCTACTACAATTATCAGGGTGTGATGGTGGGCGGAAAATGCCAGATACAACGGCGTTATATCAGCGGCTATTTGAAGCGGAACTATCAGCGGACCGATACGACCGGCTTCAAGGAATATGAATATGGTCAACTCAGCTTCGATGTTTCGGGGCTGAAGGCTGGGGCGGACGGTTGGAAGGCCAGCATTGTTGCTCCGGTCGGCCCCTATGGGCAGGCAGCTACCGTGGCTTGGGATGGCTGCGTCGAAGAGCGCCAGACCTATCAGAACACCGACGATAGCCCGGCAGGCGAATTCGCACCAATCCCATCGAATGCGTTCGACATGAACATCGACATGATACCTGATGGATCCGATGCCACAAAATGGAGGCCACTTCTGCCCGATCTGGTCTGGGGGCGCTACGACAGCAACGGCAACTGGACCGTTTCGAAGGTCAAGACCAGCTCAGATCTCAGTCGCAACTATACATATGCGTGCCCGACAGCTGCCTCCAAACTCAAGAGCTATCCATCGGCGAGCAGCTTTGAGTCTTATGTCAATACCCTCTACCCCAACGGCAACACCTATCATGACATAGGTTTGCTGTGGGGCGCGCGACTTATGTCGCCCACAGGAATCTTCGGACCGGAGAATGCCTTCACGCCCACGGGGGGCGAAATCGAACGGCATCTGGTTTTCATGACCGACGGCGACACGGTCACGAGCAACCAAGGCTATACGGCTCATGGCATTGCTTGGTGGGACAGGCGCCAGACCCGCAGCAATGCTGGGCCAGGCGCATCTCTCCTGACAGCTGTCGTGAATGAGCGCACGAAGGCTCTGTGTTCCGCAATCAAGTCCAAGAACATCACCTTGTGGGTGGTCTCATTTGGTAATGGCGTCAGCACGAACGCCCAGGCGCTGCTGCAGTCCTGTGCTTCGCCCAATCGCTATTATGTGGCAGCCAATAGCGCCACGCTGATCTCAAATTTTCAGCAGATCGCCGATGAAATCTCACAGCTGCGACTGACAAAATGAGTCGGCAACAAACTTCAAGATGCAGGATCCTGGCGGATCAATCCGGCGCCACAATTGTCGAGTTTGGCTTGGTATCGACGGTCTTTGTTACCACGCTCCTAGGCTTTTTGGACCTCGGACACAGCCTCTACATGCAGTCTGTTCTGCAAGGCGCAGTGCAGAAAAGTGCTAGAGACGCGACGCTGGAAAGTGGCAAGTCGGAAGCACGGCAGTCTCAACTTGATGCAACGGTACGCGAACGCGTCGAGCATTTGGCCGCGAACTCATCGGTTACTTTCTCGCGGCGATATTTCCGAGATTTCACAAAAGCGGCCCAAGCCACTGCAGAGCCCTTCCAGGACATCAACAACAATGGTCGCTGCGATGATGATGAACCGTTTCAGGACAATAATCACAATACGATATGGGACCGCGATGGCGGTGACAATGGACAAGGCGGCGCCAAGGACAATGTCGTATATACTGTCCAAATCACGTATTCACGCCTGTTCCCCATGGCGCGGCTCATAGGCATGTCCGAGATGGCAACCGTCGAAGCGCGGACGGTCCTGGGAAATCAGCCATTTGGTGAGCAGGGCAGCTATGGCTCGCCAACAGTCGGGCACTGCCCATGAAGCTACTGTCGCTGGTCATCAAGCTGCTAGAAAATAGTCGGGCAGTGGCAGCCGTGGAATTCGGTCTGGCTCTGCCGTTGATGTCGACGATAGCGCTGTCGGGAGCCGAACTGACCAACTTCGTGACGACCAAGATGCGCATCAGTCAATTGGCGCTTCATGTCGCGGACAATGCCGCGCGCATGGGTACTGGCACGGTTTTGGCCAACAAGCAGATCACGGAGGCGCAGATCAATGACCTGCTAACCGGTGCTGGGCTACAAAGTGGGCGGCTTGATCTCTTTGGCCATGGCCGCGTCATACTCAGCAGCATTGAGCCAATTGAGAATCCTAATCCTACCAATCGCTATCGAATAAGATGGCAGCGGTGCCGTGGGGCAAAGACCTGGCCCTCGTCGCAGGGCCGTGCAGGGGACAGCAACCTCTCTGGCGTAACGGTGGGAGGGCAAACCGCTACCGCGCCCGACGATGGCGCCCTCATGTTTGTCGAGATCGCCTATGACTATCAGCCTCTCATTGCGCGCCTGTTCGTGCCGCTAAGTCAAATCACTGCGACAGCCGCTATGACCGTCCGCGACCAGCGGGATTATGGGGGGGGGACCAACGGCATCTACAACAACGAAAATATGGTGCCGTCCACATGCTGAAGGAGCAGTCGGAAAATGGATAAGCTCATCTACCTGGCACTCGGCATTGGCGCCATCATAGTGGCAGCAAGTGACCAGGATGGCGAGAGCCAGCCGGGCAAGTCTTCGCCAACCATTGCCCCGGCAGCGGCAATGCACGAGCAGAGCCGAATGATTTTGCCTGCCAAGCCGAGTGGCAATGCGGTGCCTTCAGTGGCGAATGAGGAATATCTCGAGCCCGTAAACCCCATACCGGAAGCGGCAGACCTGGGAGGCAGAGTAATCCAGGACAGGTTTCAGTCGGACGGCTAGGCCACGTGCCTTCCCTTCCACACATATGATTTCAACTGCGCAGCAAACTGGTCACAGAATATGGTTTTGCGTTCACCTCGTCCTCTCATGGCCACGCAAGCAGCTTTGACCGATGGGCAAGCCTCGCGCCTGCTTGAAAAATATGAAGAAAGCGGCGCGGGTTGGTTCTGGGAAACCGGCATTGATGGCTCACTGAATTATCTTAGCTCGAAAGTCTCGCGCGCCATGGCGGGAAGTGGCATTTCGCCCAAGAGCCTAACCGACCTCGTCGATAATGAAGCCAGCTTGGCAGAAGAGGCGTCCGAGCGGAGTCTGAGTTTCTACCTTACGTCGCGCTTGCCCTTTGAAGGATTGGTGCTCAAGTCCAAAGGCCAGCATGATGTATGGTGGTCAATCACCGGCGAACCAAGTCATGATGAAGTTGGACGATTTCGCGGTTTCGTAGGTTTCGCGCTGGATCTGACAGATCAGAAAAATTCAGAGATCAAACTGCTGCAGCTGGCGCGTTTTGATTCCCTAACCAATCTCGCCAACAGAGATACGATGCGGCAGGCGCTTGAAAATAGCATCATGTCGTCGGTGCATCGTAAGCATCGTTGCTCCACGATGATCTTGGACCTTGATCGCTTCAAATTCGTCAACGACACGTTTGGCCATCTTGTAGGCGATCAACTCCTGAAAAGCGTATCGGAGCGACTGGTCAAGATTATCGCCGGCAGGGGGCAGGTCGGGCGCCTTGGTGGCGACGAATTCCAAATAGTGTTCGCCGACATTTGTGAACAGGACAGGTTATCGTCGATCGCCATCGATATAATCCACAGTCTATCCCAGCCATACCTCATACAATCGCATCTGGTCACAATTGGCACGTCGATAGGGATTGCTATTTCGGATTACGATCAGCGATCAGCGATCGATATGGTGCGAGATGCCGATTTGGCTCTCTATTCAGCTAAAGCTGCCGGCAGGGGCGCCTATCGCTTCTTCGCGACGGAGATGCATGAGCAAGCGCTTTTAAGGCAGCAGATCGAAGAAGATATGCGCCGGGCAATAGAGCGAGGTGAGTTCCATCTTGTCTACCAACCCGTAGTGCACACTGTAACGGGCCATCTTGTTGGATTTGAGGCCCTGGTTCGCTGGACGCATCCAACACAAGGCATCATCTCTCCCGGAATCTTCATCCCAATTGCAGAGGAATCCGGAATTATCACCGAACTTGGTGAATGGGTTCTACGAAATGCTTGCCTGGAGGCATCGAAATGGCCTGAGAACATTTCAGTCGCTGTGAACATTTCACCAGTCCAGTTCTCAAGTCAGTCCCTTCCCTCTTTAGCTGCCAGTGCCATTGCGTATGCAGGAATATCAGCAAATAGGCTCGAGCTGGAAATCACAGAGGGAGCATTGCTCAATGATACGGCAAAGACGAGATCTGCTATTACGTCTCTCAAAATGCTGGGCGTTAAAATTTCTCTCGATGATTTTGGAACCGGATTTTCGAGCTTAGGATATCTAAAAAGCATTCCATTCGACAAAATTAAAATTGATCAATCCTTCGTAAAAGGAGCCACTGTACCTGGAAACAATAATGTCCATATCATCAAGGCTATAGTTGGCCTTGCAGGTGATCTTGGCATGGTCACGACTGCAGAAGGCGTAGAGACGGAAGATCAGCTTGCGCTCATTCGTGAGTTGGGCTGCACGCTCATTCAGGGATATATTTATGGACGGCCGATGGACGCGGCGGCCGCCTTGGAAAGAACAAAAAGCGAAACGGCAATTGCTGACGGATACATGGTTGACCGCGCGGAACGGCGAAGGATCATTCGGGCGGGACGTATCATTACCGATTCTGCAAATGAAGCCGTAAGGATGCGAAACCTCTCCCGCACGGGCGCGATGGTCGAAACGGATCTCAAATTGCAGGTCGATGACCATGTCTGGCTTGAAATAGGCATGCCCGCACCTCTTGAAGCGGTGGTGCGTTGGACGGAAAATGGCAGAGCAGGCGTAAAATTCATGCAGGCCATCAATCTGGATGAAGTCCTGCAGACAAAGTCCAAGAGTGAGTTCAGCACGTTTGTGCCGCAATATCTCTCGCAGCAGAGTGTAGCTCAATATGCCGACAAGGAAAGGCTAACCCCCAAGGCATTGCTACGTAGATAGCTATTACTGATAGAGAGGTTAAATCTGCACGCATTTCCGCAAGATTGCCTGCGAGTGAGTAGCCCCTAGTTTTCTAGACCCTTGCGTTTTGAAATTTGCTGCCGTTCGAACTGGGCGGTGACAGCACCCCGTTCCTGACCTGCTTGCGCACCGGGTTCACCACCATTCTATAGTGCACTGACGCCTCTTTCGAAATCGGCAGAAAAATTCCGGTTTGAACTGGGTGGAGGTGCGTGAATAAGTGGCTGCTGTCAGGCATTCATTTGGTGGCATGACCGTCTGGAAATTTGGTGAAGCGGATCTCAGAGCGCGTCGTCGGGAATGTCCGCAATCGTCGGACAACCTCCCGAAGCCGACCGTCGCAAATGTCCCATCCCTTGCCGTTAGCAGCCCCACTGAAACCCGTCCCAAACTGATAAAAGTAATCCGGCCGGAAAAAAATCTCCCGGCAGGACCATAGTTCAGGGAGGTGCCGCTCCGTGGGGGAGGGGAGCGACAGGCTTGATGTGATGCGCATCGATGACCTCATAATGACGACGTGTTTTGCCGCTTGTCGGCATCCTCGACCGTCCAGAACATCGGATTGCGCATCCAGTCGTTGATGGCGGACTCGCGCCATCCCATGCAGCGCGTGGCGATG
>NZ_JBXGSI010000034.1:0-30870 GCF_056790315.1 Sphingobium sp. VMM | reverse complement strand
GACCGATACATAAATCGGGCCTTCCTTGCGGTTTACGAAGCTATGCTGGGTCTGCGCCATGAGCAGGGCATAAAACGCCTATCGCCTGGTGCCAAGCGTCAGCTTGTCTCTGTTCTCTATCGTAAGCAGCCATTCCGCAACCCACCCAACTCCGTCATCCAGCGAAGTCGAAGCGAGGCGCGTGCCTCGCTTCGAGGATCTCACTGCCTTCTGGGTTCTGAGAAGAACAGAGAGATGCCAGCCTTCGCTGGCATGACGAAATAGGGAAGTGTCCGCTAGCCGCTCATCTTGGTCTTTTGATGGGTGGCGCACTTGTCCAGGCGGCTTGGAGCCGGATGTCTCGACAGGCTCGAAACGAACGGCTGTTGCTATTTTTGTCGCCTTCCTATTAACTCCGACAAATGATGAGGATGACATGGAAGGCTAGCCGCCGCGATATGCTCGCGGGCGGCGTGGCGGGGCTTGCGGCTGCTGGCGCAGTGCGGGCGGGGGCAGCTCCGGCGGAAGCGGGAAAAGCGGTGCTGGCGCCGCGTCCGCCGATGGGATGGAATAGCTGGAACAGCTTTGCCACCACCATCACCGAGGCGCAGGCGCGCGAGACCGCCGGGATCATGGCGGAAAAGCTGCTGCCCTTCGGCTATGACATCTTCACCGTGGACATTCAGTGGTATGAGCCCGAGGCGTCGAGCTATACCTACAACGCCAAGCCCAGGCCGGCGATGGACGGCTATGGCCGGATGATCCCGGCGCCCAACCGTTTTCCCTCCAGCGCCGGGGGCAAGGGCTTCACCCAGCTTGCCAAGGACGTGCATGCGCTGGGCATGAAATTCGGCATCCATGTGATGCGTGGTATTCCGCGCGCGGCGGTGGAACAGAATTTGCCGATCTTGGGGACGAAATATCGCGCGGCGGACATTGCCGACAGGAAGAGCATCTGTAGCTGGAACCCGGACATGTATGGCGTCGACATGAGGCGGCCGGGCGCGCAGGCCTATTATGACAGCATCTTCCGCCTCTATGCCGACTGGGGCGTCGATTTCGTCAAGATGGACGATATGAGCCGGCCCTATGACGCTCATGCGGCGGAGATTGAGGCAGCGCACAAGGCCATCGTTGCGACCGGGCGGCCGATCATCCTGAGCCTGTCTCCGGGCGAGACGCCGGTGATGCGCGGCGACCATGTCCGCAAATATGCGCAGATGTGGCGCATTTCCGACGATTTCTGGGATGACTGGGCGATGCTGGAGGCGCAGTTTACCCGGCTGGAGAATTGGACGCCCTATCGCGGGCCGGGATCATGGCCGGATGCGGACATGCTGCCGCTGGGGCGGCTGGCGCTGGGTGAGCGCGATACCCGCTTCACGCCGGACGAGCAGCGGACGCTGATGACCCTGTGGGCGATCGCGCGGTCGCCGCTCATCATGGGCGGCGATCTGCGGCATCTGGATGCGGCGACGCTGGCGTTGCTGACCAACAAGGAGGTGATCGCGGTCAATCAGGCGAGTTACGACAACCAGCCCCATTTCATGGAAGATGGTGCGCGTATCTGGTCTGCGAAGGCCGAAGGGAGTGGGGATCGTTATGTCGCGCTGTTCAATACGGGCGAAAAGACGCGCGGCGTGGAAATCAGCCTGAGCCAGTTGGGGATCACTGGGGCGACCAAGATGCGCGATCTTTGGCAGGGCTCGGTGATGAAGCTGGAAGGCGACCGGGTTGCCGCGATCCTGCCGCCGCATGGGGCGGGACTGTATCGGCTGAGCGCTGCATAAGTATCTCCCCTCCCTTTCTAGGGAGGGGAACAAGGGGTGGGTGGCGAACGAAGTGAGCCTCCTGCGGAGGCACCCACCCCCGACCCCTCCCTTAAAAGGGAGGGGAGTAGAAGGGGATTACTTCCGGACCGCTGCGCTCTTGTCGCGGATGGCCTTGAATTCCGAGCCGGCCTTCCATTCGGGCCAGCGGGCCGAGAAGGCGAGGTCGCGGCCGATGTCATACATCAGGTCGACATCCTGCGCGGCGCCATCCAGCTTCCAGCTGTCGTCGACCGCGTCGCAGGCCTGGTGATAGCATTTGCCGGTATAGGCATCGATCCAGGCCTGGCCGGCGGCGCGGCCGCCGTCGACCATGTCGGATGCGCCGGCGAGGCCCATCATCAGCAGCACGGGCACGCCGCGCTTGGCCATGGAGAAATGGTCGGCACGGTAGAAGAGGCCGCGTTCGGGCAGGCTTTCCTGGGTGATGACGCGACCCTGCTTGGCTGCGAACTTGGCGAGATCGTCCTCGAGGACGTTCTGGCCCTTGCCGATCAGGATCACGTCCTTGGCCTTGCCGGCGGTCTGGAGCACGTCGATGGTCAGGTTCGCGACCGTCTTGTCGAGCGGGTAGACCGGGTTCTGGGCATAAAATTCCGACCCCAGCAGGCCGCGTTCCTCCGCCGTCCAGGCGGCGAAGACGATCGAGCGATCGGGGGTGGGGCCGGCCTTGAAGGTTCGGGCTATCTCGAACAGGCCGGCCATGCCGAGCGCGTCGTCATTGGCGCCGGCACGATAGATGCGGCCCTGCGCGTCGGGCGCGCCCTTGCCATAGGCGTCCCAATGGGCGCCATACATGACCGTCTCGTCCGGGCGCTTGGCGCCGGGGATGCGGGCGATGACATTGGCGCTCTTCACCACTTCCTGGGTGACCGGGAAGGCGGCGGAGAAGCTGGCTCCCTTGAGTTCGACCGGCTTGAATTTCGCCGAGCGGGCCTGCTTGCGCAGCGCGGCCAGATCCTGACCAGCACCGGCGAACAGCGCCTTTGCTGCCTCGCCCTCGACCCAGCCCTGCACCTGCAGGCTGGTCAGCTTGTCGGCCGGGCGGACGAGATCATAATTCTCGCCGCCGGGGCTGACGACCACGTTCCAGCCATAGCCGGCGCCCGGCGTGTCATGGACGATCAGCGCGCCGATCGCGCCGTGGCGGGCGGCTTCCTCGAACTTGTAGGTCCAGCGGCCATAATAGGTCATGGTCTTGCCGCCGAACTTGCCGAACGGGTCTTCGCCCTTGGCGGCTTCAAAGTCCGGGTCGTTGATCAGGAAGACGGCGATCTTGCCCTTCAGGTCCACGCCCTTGAAATCGTCCCAGCCGCGTTCGGGAGCGGATACGCCATAGCCGACGAAGACCATCGGCGCGTTGGCGACGGTGACCTTGTCCTTGGGCTGAAGGGTGGAGAGATAAACCTGCTTGCCGAAGGTCCAGGGGGTGGCGGCGCCATTTTGCGCGACCGACAGGCTTTCCGATTGGCCAAGGCGGGTATGGAGCAGCGGCACGGTCTGCACCCACTGGCCGTCCGGACCGCCCGGCTCCAGCCCCAGTTGCTCGAAGCGGGCGACGAGATAGCCGATCGTGCGCTCTTCCCCCACGGTGCCGGGCGCGCGCCCCTCGAACAGGTCGGACGCCATGGTGCGGACCGACTGTTCCAGCTTGGCCGGATCGGTTTTCGCCGGATCGGTCTGGGCGCTGGCGGGGAAGGACAGGGTGGCAAGGCCAAGGGCCAGGAGGGGGAGGGCGTGTTTCATGCCCGTGCCTTAACCCCCGCACAGGGCGGGGGAAAGGGCCGTTTCAGAACTCGATATCCAGTTCCTCGATATCGTCAGGTTCGGCGCGGGCGGCGTCGATCCATTCGCGCATCAGCGGCCAGCCGTTGATGGTGTCGCAATAGGCCGCAGACCTGGGTGAGAGTGGCACGGCATAGGTGAGGAAGCGCTGCGCCACCGGCGCGAACATGGCGTCGGCCACGGTCGGCTTTTCCCCGAACAGCCAGGGGCCGCCATAGGCGTCCAGGCATTCGGTCCAGATCGTCTCGATCCGCTCGATATCGGGCTTGGCGCCCGAGAAGATCGGGAAGCGGTCATGGCGGACCTTGAGGTTCATCGGCAGGGCAGAGCGCAGATTGGCGAAGCCCGAATGAATTTCGCCCGAGACCGACCGGCAATGGGCGCGGATGATGCGTTCGGCCGGATACATGCCGACCTGGGGATAGAGTTCGTGCAGATATTCCGCGATTGCGAGCGTGTCCCAGACGCTCGCCCCTTCATGGGTGAGGCGCGGCACCAGCACCGATGGCGACAAGAGCAACAGTTCGGCGCGATTTTCCGGATCATCGATGGCGATGATCCTTTCCTCCACCTTCAGCCCGGCGAGCCGGCACAAGAGCCAGCCGCGCAGCGACCAGGAGGAATAGTTCTTGCTGGACAGAGTGAGTTCCGCGACGGCCATCCATGCTCTCCCGATACACGGTTCCCGGCCCCCAAACGCAAAATCGCAGGGGCGGTTCCCTGGCAGATATGCCGAATGTTATTTTCCATCATTCATGATGCAGTGCAACATGAAAAGCATGTATAGCGTTTAAGGGAAGAACCGAGTCGTCTCCCCCAGGTTGAACAAGGTTGTTTTGGTAATATGCGAATGCTTTACGACGGTTACCAGGCCATGGAAGACATGCTGGCCCCGGCCCGCTTCGGGGCGCAGATGGCGCTGGCGATGCGCGACCATATGGGTCCGGTCGCCGACTGGCCGATGCCGCGCCGCATGTTCGCGCTGATGGACGTGTTCCAGGGCGCGCGTATGACCCACAAGCGCCCCGCCTATGGCATTGACCGCGTCCAGACCGGCAATGCCGAGGTCGAGGTGCGCGAGGAGATCGTGCTCGACCTGCCGTTCGGCGACCTGCTGCATTTCGTGAAGGACGATGTCGAGACCGCCCAGCCCAAGGTGCTGGTGGTGGCGCCGATGTCGGGGCATTTCGCAACCCTGCTGCGCAGCACGGTAGCGACGCTGTTGCAGGACCATGACGTCTATATCACCGACTGGAAGAATGCCCGCGACGTGCCGATGGAAGCCGGGCGCTTCGGTTTCGACGAATATGTCGATTATGTGATCCAGTTCCTGCAGGATATCGGGCCCGGCGCCCATCTGGTGTCGGTGTGCCAGCCCTGCGTGCCGGCGCTCGCCGCGGTGGCGCTGATGTCCGAGGATGAGGACGCGGCGACGCCCAGGTCGATGACCCTGATGGGCGGGCCGATCGATCCGCGCGCGGCGCCGACGGTGGTCAACGAACTGGCGAACGAGAAGCCGATCGAATGGTTCGAGGAGAATCTGATCTCGACCGTGCCGTTCCGCTATGCCGGGCGCGGGCGCGAGGTCTATCCCGGATTCCTGCAATTGTCCGCCTTCATGTCGATGAACATGGAGCGACACGGGTCGCAGCATCGCGAACTCTATCAGCTGCTGGCCGACGGCAAGACGATCGAGGCCGACAAGATCAAGACCTTCTACCAGGAATATTTCGCGGTCCTCGACATGACCAAGGAATTCTACCTGGAAACGGTCGACATGGTGTTCCAGCGCATGTTGCTGGCCAAGGGCGAATTGAAGGTCCATGGCCGGGCGGTGAACCCCGGCGCGATCCGCAAGACGGCGCTGCTGACGGTCGAGGGCGAAAAGGACGATGTCTGCGCGGTTGGCCAGACGTCGGCCGCCCATGGCCTTTGCACCGGCCTGCGGCCGCATCTGAAGCGCCATCATCTGCAGCCGGGCGTCGGCCATTATGGCGTCTTTTCCGGCAGCAAATGGGAAAAGCAGGTCTATCCCCAGGTGCGCAACATGATCCTGGCGATGAACTGACATCACCGGGAATGGATGTGAAAAAGGGGCTGCTTCCAGTGGAGGAAGCGGCCCCTTTTCGTTGGGTTGATCAGGCGGCTGCGCGATTGAGATAGGGCAGGCGGCTGGCGAGTGCCGGCGGCAGGCCAGTGACGATCGCGGCACGGGCGCGGTGCCAGAAGGCGGAGAGCAGCAGCAGCGTGCCGCCGATCACCAGCGCGGTGAGCGCGGCGGACAGTTCGACCGCGCCGACCTTCTGGAACAGGCTGTAGAGCGCATAGAGGACGTAGGCGAGGCTGGAGACCAGCAGTGCGCGGCGGTCGATCGCCAGCGCCACCAGGCCGAAGGCGAGATAGAGCAGGATCACCAGGAAGGCCTGTCCCGCATCGACCAGCCCATGGGTGATGCCCAGCAACTGGAACAGCGAATGGGCGATCATCGGTGCGGCGGTCAGGTGCAGCCAGAAGGCGACGTCGGAGCGGCGGCTGGTGCGGCCCGGATCGCTCATGTCCCAGCGCATGGCGAGGGTGAAGATGGCAAGGCCCGCGACCAGCAGCAGGATGAAGGGCAGGGTGTGGCTGAACGGGATCAGCCACATGGCAAGGCCGCCAACGATCGCGGCCGCGCCGGCTGCGCCGGCGGCGACGGTGATCGGCACCATGAAGCGGCGCCAGTGGAACCAGGCGGCGATCGCGGCGCTGAGGCCGGCGAGCGAGGCGACCAGGCCCGCGCCGTCATTTTGCGCGTCGGGGATCATCGGTCCGATCAGCAGCGCTGCGGTGAAGGCGATGCCGCCGACAAAGGCGAGCAGCAGCAGGATCGAAGGCAGCGCCATGCGCAGGCGTCGCGTGAAATATTCAGCCAGTCCCCAGGCGGTGCCAGCGACGAACAGGCCGGACACGAAGGAGGGCTGGTGCGGGGTGGTGATGCCGAGGTGAACCTCGTTTCCGAGTCCCGCGACCGCGACCAGCAGGATCACCGAGGCGATGGCGACGAAAATATCGTTGAAGCCGGTCAGCAGGCGAAAATGTTCCTCGTCCACCGAACTGGCGCGTAGCCGGGCGACATGGTCGCGCAGCGCCTGGGCGCTGGCGGGCGTCAGCGCGCCGGCCGCTACGGCATCTTGCAGATCGCTCTCGCTATACATTCTGGGGCACTCCTTGTCGGGCCTGGATCGGGATCATAGCATCACTGTATTGCTTGAGCAATACGGTTGATTTTGGCCTTTTTCCGGGCGCGGAGCGATGATAGCGCGGTTCGGACAGATAAAGGAGAGACCCCGATCATGACCCTGCCGGCTTCGCTTCAAGGCCGTTTGTCCCTGCCGCTGATCGGGTCGCCGATGTTCATCATCTCGCAGCCGGAACTGGTGATCGCTCAGTGCCGTGCCGGCATCGTCGGCGCCTTTCCATCGCTCAATGCGCGCCCGTCCGGCACGTTCGAGGCCTGGTTGCAGCAACTGGGTGCGGAACTGACCGATCAGGATGCGCCCTTTGCCGTCAATCTGATCGTCCACCGCACCAATGCGCGGCTGGAAGAGGATCTGGCGCTGTGCGTCAAATATAAGGTGCCGATCGTCATCACCTCGCTGGGCGCGCAGGAGAAGGTGAATGAGGCGATCCACAGCTATGGCGGCATCGTGCTGCACGACGTCATCAACAATGTCTTTGCCAGGAAGGCGATCGAAAAGGGCGCCGATGGCCTGATCGCGGTGGCGGCGGGCGCGGGCGGGCATGCCGGCACGCTGTCGCCCTTTGCCCTGGTCCAGGAAATCCGCGAATGGTTCGACGGGCCGCTGGCGCTGTCGGGCGCGATCGCGACCGGTCGGTCGATCGCGGCGGCGCGGATGATGGGCGCGGACCTTGGCTATATGGGGTCGCCCTTCATCGCCACGACCGAGGCGAACGCGCTCGACGCCTACAAGGACATGATCGTCGATAGCGCATCGGCCGACATCGTCTATTCCGACGTCTTCACCGGGGTGCTGGGCAATTATCTGCGCCCCAGCATCGTCGCGTCGGGGCTGGACCCGGACAAGCTGCCCAAGGCGGCCGACATGGATTTCGCCAGCCTGGCCGGCGACAAGAAGGCGTGGCGCGACGTGTGGGGCGCGGGCCAGGGCATTGGCGCGATCAAGGCGGTGCAGCCGGCGGGCGCCTTCATTGCCCAGCTGAAGGCGGAATATCAGGCGGCGATTTCGGGCTTCATTGCCTGAGGGCTTGTCTGGGAATGCGCTTCTGGCGCATCCGCACCAGCCCGCGCCCCCACCCGACCGCCCAGACATGGTACCCTGATGGGTGGTCGGGTGGGGGCGTGGGCTGGTGCCGCATCGAAAATGCACTCTTCCGTGCATTTTCCAGACAGGCCCTGAGGCCGTACCTCATTCCGCCAGGAAGACGCGCAGTTCCTTGACGAACATCTCGAACTGGTCGTGATGCAGCCAGTGGCCGGCATGGGGAAATTCCACCAGCCGGGCCTGCTGGAAATGGGCGATGCGACCATCCTTGACCGGGTTTGACGCCCAACTGTCGAGGCCGAGGCACAGCAGCGTCGGGCAGGTGATGCGGCGCCAGAAGTCGGGCAGATTTTCGTCTGTGCCGGCCTGGGGGGCGGCGCCGTGCAGATAGGGATCGAACTTCCAGCTATAGCTGCCATCCTCGTTGCGGTTCACGCCGTGGAGGGTGAGGTGCAGCGCCTGTTCGACCGACAGATGGTCGTTGCGTTCGCGCATGCGGGCGACCGCGGCCTCGATCGTGGCATAATGGCGCGGCGAGCGGCGGGCATTGGTGCGGCGGGTGTCGATCCAGCCCTTCCATGTCTCTTCGGTACTGCGCTTGGCCTGTTCGGCGATGCGGTCGGGCGACAGGCCCAGCCCCTCGATCGCGACCACGCGCGCGACGCTGTCAGGATAGAGGCCGGCGTAGCGCAGGCTGATCGATCCGCCCAGCGAATGGCCGACGATGGTGACCGGCCGGCGATCGAGCAACTCGACCAGCTGGGCCAGGTCATAGACATAATTGGCCATCATGTAGGAGCCGTCCGACGACCAGCCGCTGTCGCCATGGCCGCGCAGGTCGGGGCAGATGACATGATAGTCGCGGGCGAGCGAACGCGCGGTCCAGTCCCAGCTGCGTGCATGGTCGAAACCGCCATGGACCAGGATCAGCGGCGGCGCCGACGGATTGCCCCAGTCGAGATAGTGAAGCCGCGTCCGCAGGGATGTGAAGAAATGCGATGTCGGCGTCGGCTGTGTGGCTTTGTTCATGCGATCCTGTGGAGTTGCTGGCGGTCAGGATGCAATTGCCATCGGCCATGCGCATGACGATGGCAAGACATAAGGCCAAGAAAATATGTGAAATTCTGTTACATATTGTCGAGTAAGACTTTAGGGGTGGCTGTCCGTGCCGATGGGAACCAGTCGGCGGAGAGCGCTGTCGTGGCGGATGCGATGGACCATCATCGCCAGTTCCGCTTGGCGGAAAGGCTTGTCGAGGCGCAGGCGACGGCTGGCATCGGCGGGCAGTTCGGCATAGCCGGTGATGATGAGCACGGGCAGGTCGGGATAGGTCTGCTCGATCGCGTCGGCCAGTTGCGCGCCGGTCATGCCGGGCATGGCATGATCGGTAACGACCAGGTCGATGCGCCCCTGCTCCAGCATGTGCAGCGCTTCCCGCCCCGATCCGGCCTGGAATACGGTATGGCCCATCGTTTCCAGCATGCCGGCGGTGTTGGTCAGCACCAGATCGTCATCATCGACCGCCAGGATGACCAGCGGTTCGGTTTCCATATCGTCCGGTTCGCACGGGATAGCCGTCCGCTCGTTGCTGGCGTCGGTCAGGGCGACGGGTAGCCAGATGGACACGCTGGTCCCCTTGCCGGGCTGGCTGGCGATGGTCATCGCGCCGCCGCATTGCTGGGTGAAGCCGTGGATCATCGACAGGCCAAGGCCGGTTCCCTTGCCCACCCCCTTGGTGGTGAAGAAGGGTTCGCGGGCGCGGGCCAGCGTCGCCTCGTCCATGCCTTCGCCTTCGTCCGTGACCGTAAGGCGGATGAAGCTGCCCGCTGCGAGATCGGGCTGGTCGCCCAGCGCCAGGGTGATCTCGCTGCCCTCGATCAAGAGGCGGCCTCCGTCGGGCATGGCGTCGCGCGCATTGACCGCAAGATTGATCAGCGCCAGCTCCAGTTGGGCCGGGTCGGCATGGGCCGGGCGCAGCGACAGCGGGAAGCGCGTCTCGATCGCGACGCTGCTGCCGATGGTGGTCTTGAGCAGATCGGCCATGCCATGGATCAGGCCGATGCAGTCGACCTGTTCCAGCTTGAGTTCCTGCTTGCGGGCAAAGGCGAGCATCCGCTGGGTCAGGGTGGCGCCGCGATCGGCGGCGGTCATGGCATTGTCGAGATAGCGGCTGATATCGGCGCCGGCCGCAAGACGCTGCCGCGCGAGATCGAGGCTGCCGACGATCACGGCCAGAAGATTGTTGAAATCATGGGCGACACCACCGGTCAGCTTGCCGATGGCGTCCATTTTCTGGCTCTGGAAGATCGCCTCGCGCGCCTGCTCCAATGCCTGGGCCGCCTGGCGCCGTTCGGTGAGGTCGCGGGTG
This sequence comes from Sphingobium sp. VMM, assembly GCF_056790315.1. Lineage (NCBI taxonomy): Bacteria > Pseudomonadati > Pseudomonadota > Alphaproteobacteria > Sphingomonadales > Sphingobiaceae > Sphingobium > Sphingobium sp. VMM. Next base: position 20,626 of record NZ_JBXGSI010000034.1, on the reverse strand, counting down.
ATCTTGGCAAAGCCCAGCAGTTCGCCGGCCGGATCGCGGATCGGATCGATCACGACGCTGGCCCAGAAACGGGTGCCGTCCTTGCGGATGCGCCAGCCCTCCGCCTCGAACCGGCCTTCGCGCTGGGCGGTGTCGAGCGCACGGGAGGGGAGGCCGGCCATGCGGTCTTCCTCCGAATAGAAGCGGGCGAAATTCTGGCCCATAATCTCTTCGGCGCTATAGCCCTTGAACCGTTCGGCACCGCTGTTCCAGCTGGTGATCGTGCCGACCGGATCGATCATGTAGATGGCATAGTCAGTGACGCTCTGCACCAGCAGGCGGAAGCGTTCCTCACTGCGGCGCAGTTCCTCCTGCGCGGCGCGACGTTCGGTGAGGTCGCGAGTCACCTTGGCAAAGCCGAGCAGGTGGCCGGCGGGGTCGCGGATCGGATCGATCACCACATTGGCCCAGAAGCGGGTGCCATCCTTGCGCAGGCGCCAGCCTTCCGCCTCGAACCGCCCTTCGACCTCGGCGGTGCGCAGGACGGCAGCGGGCACATGGGCGGCGCGGTCCTCCTCCGTATAGAAAGCGGAGAAGTGCTGGCCGATAATCTCGTCGGCGCTGTAACCCTTGATGCGCTGCGCCCCGCTATTCCAGCTGACGACGAAGCCGGCCGGATCGAGCATGAAGATCGCATAGTCGGTGACGCTCTGGACCAGCAATTCGAACCGGTTGACCGGTTGGCCTGTCTCTGTCGTCTCCATTTCCGCCCCTGACATTTTCGATCCTGTATCTTTGCCTATGGCAAACGCGGCATAATGCAATCTGTTCCGCCATATGGGACGGGATCGCAACGGCTTGACTTCATGGGGCAGGCCCCGCACGACGCTGCTTCAATCAGAGAGGATCACATGGCAAGCGACGCGACTATCACCGTCATCGGCGAGGCAATGCTGGAACTGAGCCGGGGCAACGGCGATGGCTGGAATCTGCGCTATGGTGGCGATGTCATCAACACCGCGATCCACCTGGCTCGTGCGGGTGACAAGGTGCGCTTTGCCAGCGCGATCGGCGCCGATCCGATGAGCGAGGATCTGCGCAAGGCTTGGGAAGCGGAAGGGGTCGATACCGGCCTGCTGATCGGCACGCCCGGCCGGACCACCGGCCTCTATGCGATCGAGACGGATGAGACCGGCGAGCGCAGCTTCCATTATTGGCGCGGCGAGGCCGCGGCGCGGGCGATGTTCGACCTGCCCGAAAGCGGCGCCATGGTTGATGCAGCCGCCCAGTCGGACCTGCTCTATTTTTCGCTCATCACCCTGGCCATCCTGCCGGACGCCGGGCGCGAGGCGCTGCTGGCACTGTGCAAACGGGTGAAGGCAGGGGGCGGCCGGATCGCCTTCGACGGCAATTATCGGCCGCGCCTGTGGAGCGACGCCGCGACTGCGCGGGCCTGGCGCGACCGGGCGATCGCGCTGTGCGACATCGGGTTGCCGACCCTGGCGGATGAAGTCGAAATGGGCGAGGCGGATGATGCCGCCGACGCCGCGGCCCGTTGGGGCGCAGGTGAGGGCCGCGAGATCGTGGTCAAGCTGGGCGCCGAAGGCTGTCTGGTCGGTGGCGCGCTGGTGCCGCCGCCGGCGCGGGTCGATGTCGTGGATTCGAGCGGGGCGGGCGATGCCTTCAACGGCGGCTATCTGCATGCGCGGCTGGCCGGCGCGGAGCCGGCAGAGGCGGCATTGGCCGGGCACCGTCTGGCCGGCTGGAATATCGGTCGGCGCGGTGCGATCCCGGCGCGCGACGCCGATGCGCCCTATGGCCAGAAGGTGCCGGCCTGAGCCGGGAGCGATCGCACGGGACGTGGCCTGTGGTCACGCCCTGTGCTAGCGCGCTGACATGACAATCGGGGATGCCGCATCGGCGGGCGGGCGCGACGAAGGATCGGGCCGCCGCCGCCAGATATTGGAAATCGCCGCGCAGCTTTTTGCGCGCAAGGGCTATCGCGGCACGTCGATGCGCGACATTGGCGAGCAGGCCGGGGTGCTGGGCGGATCGCTCTACCACCATATTAAGTCGAAGGACGCGCTGTTCGTCGAACTGCATAATGGCGCGCTGGATGCGGCTGAGGCGCGGATCGCGGCGGCGGTCGCGACGCAGGCCGATCCCTGGGCACGGCTGGAGGCGGCCTGCGCCAGCCTGCTGGATATCCAATTGGCGGCGGATTCGCTGACCATGCCGATGATGAATGATTTTCGCGCCGTACCGGATGGCGTGCGCGATCAGCTTGTGGCGCGCCGCGACCGGTTCGAGCAATTGTTTCAGGATCTGGTGACGGCGCTGCCGCTGCCCGTCGACATCGACCGCTCGCTCTATCGCACGCTACTGCTCAGTCAGCTCAATTCGGCGGCCGACTGGTATCGCGATGGCCGGCTGACGCGGGCGCAGATCGCGGCGCAGATCGTCGCCATTTTTCGCCACGATCGGTTATAGTCAGGGCATCAGCGGGGCGTGTCGCAGCGGCAAGGACGCCTTGCGCGTTTGACTGTAACAGATGTTTGGTATAGCTGGTCCGCAGCAATATTGGAGAGGTTCGATGTACAGCTATGTTCCGCCGATCGACGATTATCGCTTCCTGCTGAGCGAGGTGCTGGGCTTCGACCAGGCGATGGAGGAGCTGAACAAGGATGTCGACGCCGACCTGGCCGTGACCGTGCTGGACGAAGCCGGGCGCATGTGCGCCGAGCGCCTGGCGCCGCTCAACCGCGAAGGCGACGAGCATGGCAGCCAGTTGATCGACGGCGCGGTGCGGACGCCGCCTGGCTTTGCCCAGGCCTATCGCGACTTTGCCGATGCCGGCTGGGCGGCGCTGTCGGCCGATCCCGACCATGGCGGGCAGGGGCTGCCCTTCATCCTGCAACTGTGGCTGGACGAGATGCTGTCGGCCGCGAACCTGTCTTTCGGCCTTTTTCCCGGCCTGACCCGTGGCGCGTGCGAGGCGATCGCCGCCCATGCCAGCGAGGAACTGAAGGCGACCTATTTGTCGCGCATGGTGAGCGGCGAATGGACCGGCGCGATGGCGCTGACCGAAAGCAGTGCGGGCACCGACCTTGCCCTGCTGAAGACCAAGGCCGAGCCGCAGGACGATGGCAGCTATGCGGTGACCGGCACGAAGATCTTCATCTCGTCGGGCGACCATGATTTTGGCGGCAATATCGTCCATCTGGTGCTGGCGCGCCTGCCCGACGCACCGGCCGGGGTGAAGGGGATCAGCCTGTTCCTGGTGCCCAAATTCCTGCCCGGCGCGGACGGTGCCTTCGATCAGCGCAACAGCATGTCGGTCGGCGCGCTGGAAAAGAAGATGGGCATTCATGCCCAGCCGACCTGCGTCATGAATTATGACGGCGCGACCGGCTGGCTGGTGGGCGAAGCGCATCGCGGCCTGGCCGCCATGTTCACGATGATGAATGCCGAGCGGCTGATGGTCGGCATCCAGGGACTGGGCATCGCTGGCGCTGCCTATCAGCAGGCGGCGGGCTATGCCAAGGAACGGCTGCAGGGCCGCAGCGCGGATAATCAGCGCGCCCCGGTGGCCATCATCGAACATGCCGATGTCCGCCGGATGCTGCTCAATATCCGCAGTTTCGTGGAGGCCGGGCGCGCGCTGGCGGGCTGGACCGCGCTGCAGCATGACCGGTCGCAGCACCACGCCGACGCCGGCGAGCGCGCCAGGTCCGACGCGCTGGTCGCGCTGCTGACGCCGGTGGTGAAGGCGTCCTTCACCGATTTCGGGTTCGAAAGCGCGGTGCAGGCGCAACAGGTCTTTGGCGGCCATGGCTACATCCGCGAATGGGGCATGGAACAATATGTGCGTGATGCGCGCATCGCCCAGATCTATGAAGGCACCAATGGCGTGCAGGCGGCGGACCTGGTCGGGCGCAAGCTGCCGATGGCGGGCGGCGCGGTGGTCGAAGGCTATTTTGCCCTGATCGCGGCCGATGTGGAAGCAGCCGGTGGGAGCGTGATCGCGCGCAGCACCTGCACGGCGCTCGACGCGCTGCGCACGGCGACGGCGGCTCTGCAGGGCGCGGACACGGATGCAGCCGGCGCGGCGGCTGTCGATTATCTGCGCCTGTTCGCGCTGGTGTCGATGGGCTGGATGTGGACCCGGATGGCGCAGGCGGCCGCGCAGGGCAACAGCCCGCTGCATCAGGCGAAGCTGAAGCTGGCCGACTATTTCGCGCTGCGCGTTTTGCCGCAGGCGCAGGGCCTGGCCGCCACGATCGCCGCCGGTGAAGCGTCGATCATGGCGTTGGAGATTGACGCCTTCTAATTGCGCACCATCAACACGTCGCAGGGCGCGCCTTCGAGCAATTCGGAGGCGCGGCTGCCGATCAGCGCATGGACGAAGCCGCTGCGACCATGGGCGCCCAGCACCAGCAGGTCGATGTCGCGCTGTGCGATCAGGGTCGGCAGCACCTCGCCGGCACGTCCCTCGATCAGTTCGACCTGGAAGGGGCGGGCTTGGCCGGCCAGTTCCGGATGAGCGGCAAATTCGGCGCTTTCCCGTTCCGCTTCCGACCGGGCGAAGGCCAAGGTCTGGTCGGGATCGAGGCGGGAGGGGAAGCCGCCATCATAGACATGGACCAGATCGAGCCGCGCCGTGGGAAACAGCATCGCGGTCATCTGCACGGCATGGAGCGAACAGTCGGAAAAGTCGGTTGCGATCAGGATGCGCCGATAGGGATGGCGCGGCCGTTCCTTGACCACCAGCACCGGCACGGGCGAACGCCGGACCAGATAGTCGACCGCCGTGCCCAGGATGAAGTCGCTGACATGATTGTGACGGGCCGGGCCGACGACGATCACCGCGCTGCCCCGCTCCTTGCCCAGTTCCGCGATGGTTTCGGGCGCACGGCCCTGGATCAGCACCGGTTCGATCGGCGCGGCGATGCCCTCGGTCAGCTTCGCGATGACCCGTTTGGCACGATCGGAGGCGCGAGCGACATGGGCGGCATCGCCCTTGTCCAACGCATGGGCGACGAGCAGCGTGCCGCCCAGGTCGGTCGCCAGTTCGACGGCCCGGTCAAAGGCCCGGTCGCTGCGGGCGGTCAGATCGGTGGCGATGAGGATGGTTGGCGGCACGAACATCTCCCTCTTGTGGCGGGCGGTGGCTAAGCGCTTGCAAGACAAAGCCTATCATCCTCACGCCGCGCTTGCCACTCCGGGTAGACCCTGGCTCGGCAGGGGGGCGATGGCCGACACCGGCACCTGTCGGTCGGTCAGCGTGAGTGGCGCGGGGCGGTGCGAAATCAGGATCAGGCCGGTGCCGGTCCGGTCGAGCCAGATGCGCAGCCGGCTGATCAGAAGCGCCTCGGTCGCGGCATCCAGCCCCTCGGTCGGCTCATCCAGCAACAGCCAGGGACGGCCGGTCAGCAGCGCGCGTGCCAGCGACAGCCGCTTGCGTTCGCCGCCCGACAATGTGCCGCCGGCTTCGCCCAGCCGATAGTCGATCCCACCGGGCAGGCTGGCGATGCGCTGGTCGAGACAGGCGACATGCAGCGCATCGACCATATCGGCCGCATCGATGCCGGGCCGGGCGAGGCGCAGATTGTCGGCGATGCTGCCGGCCAGCATCGGCGCGTCCTGGGGCGAGAGGGCGAACTGGTCACGCAGTTCCGTCCCGGAGCAGGCTGCCAGCAGATGGCCGCCAAGCGCGACATCGGCCGTGACCGGACGCAGCCCGGCCAGGCCCTCCGCAAGCAGGCTCTTGCCCGAACCAGAGCGGCCGGTGATGGCGACCCGCGCACCGGGGCGCAATTCGACGGCGCCCAACCGGATGGCTTGAGCTGTCGCGGCGGACGGCGCAGGCGCATCTTCCAGCGGCAGCGCATCGAGCGCGGCCAGCCGGGCAAGGCCGGCATCGACACTGGCCTGGCGGAAGGCGGTGCGCGACAGTCCGGCCATCGCCTCCACCGCGCCGGCGCTGGCCAGCAAGGCGAGCGCGACCAGCGGCGCGGGGGCATCGGCGCCGAGCAGAACCAGCATGACTGCCAGCGCGCTATAGGCCGCGAGCAGGGCGGCCTGCACGCCTTCACCGATGAACAGGCGGGCGCGGGCCCGGTCGAGTCGGTGCGTGAGGGGTGCCAATTCGGCCATCACGCGATCCCCCAGTCCATAGGCCGCGATTTCCGCGCGGGCGCTCGCCAGTTCGACATAGCGCGCGCGCATTGCGCCGAGCGCATCAGCGGCCTGCTGCGCGGGGCCTTCGGTCAGGTGGCGGGCAAGGATGCGCAGCAAGAGCGGCAGGGCGGCGAGCATGACCGCCAGCAGCAGGGCCGACAGCCAGCCGCCGCTCGCCGCCAGCATCACGCCCGCCATCGCCGCCATCAATCCGGCGGTCCGGCTCGGCCGGCGCACGACCAGATCCTCCAGCGCGTCAATGTCGCCGGTCAGCCGCGCGGCGGCGTCGCCGCTGGACAAGGGCAGGGCGGTGCGGCTGTCCTGCGCGGCGAGGCGCGCGAACAGGCTGGCGCGCAGTCCGCCCATGGCTTCGAGCGCGGCGCGATGCGACCAGAGCCGCTCGCCATAGCGCGAGACGGTGCGCAATATGGCGAGCAGCCGGATCGCCGCGCTGGGCACCAGATAGTTGAACGCCTGCACGGCGAGGGTGCCGGCCGCGCCGGCCGTGGCGGCGGCGGTCAGGAACCAGCCGGCCAGCGCCAGCAACGCGATGCCGGCCAGCGCCGCGATGACGGCGCACAGCGTCGCCCGGCGCAGCAGCGTGGCGGAGCCTGCCGCCTTGTCGAGTGCGATCCGGATCGGGTTCACAGCATCACCTCCATCCGCGCGGCGGCGGTCAGGCGATGATCGTGGGTGGCGACCAGGATCGCGCGCTCGGCCGACAAGGCGACCAGCAGGGCGATGATGTCGGCGGCGCTATCCGCATCCAGATCGGCGGTGGGTTCGTCGCAGAGCAGAACGGGCCGTTCGGACAGGATGGCGCGGGCGAGGCCGATGCGCCGCCGTTCGCCGCCCGACAGGCCCGCCCCCTGATGATCGATGGCAAGATCCAGCCCTTCGGGCCGCGCGGCCAGCATCGGCGTCAAGCCGACACGCGCGGCGACCTGCGCGATCTCCGCTCGGTCAGCATCGGGGCGGGCGAGGGCGATATTGTCGGCCAGGCTGCCGGGCAGCAGCAGCGGGCGCTGGGCCGCCCAGGCGATGCGAGCGGGATCGACCGGAGTCAGTTCGCCCGAGGCCGGATCAATCTGTCCGGCGATCGCGGCGAGCATGCTGGTCTTGCCGCTGCCGGTGGGACCAGTGAGGGCGATCAGGTCGTGCGGCTTGAGCGTCAGGCTGACCGGGCCGATTCCCGAGCCGATGCCGATCCGCAAATCCCTGAGATGAAGGCCATCGAACGGCGCGCTGGCCGGATGCGGCGCAGGCTCCGCTTCCGGCAGGGCGGCAGCAATCGCCTTGTCCGCCGCTTCGCCCATCTGCTTGTCATGATAGGCCGCGGCCAGCCGGCGCATCGGCAGATAGAATTCCGGCGCCAGCGCCAGCGCGAACAGCGCGGCGCGCAGGTCCAGTGCTTCGGGGGCGGGAAAGGGCAGCAGGCCAAGCAGCGCAAAGCCGCAATAGACCGCGACCAGCGCCACCGAGAGGGCCGCGAAAAAATCCAGCACGGCGCCCGACAGGAAGGCGAGGCGCAGCACCGCGCCGGTGCGGGTCGCCACCTCCTGCGCGGCGCCCGCCACCTGCCGGCTGATCCGCGCCTGGGCGCCATGGTGACGGATCAGCGGCAGCGCGCGCAGCCGGTCGACGAACAGGCCCGACAATTCGGCCAAGGCCGCCAGTTGCCGCTCCGCCGCCGCCCGCGCCGCCGTGCCCGCCAGCACCATGCCGAAGGCGAAGGGGATCAAGGTCGCCAGCATGATCGCGGCGCAAACCCAGCTTGCGGTCGCGACGATCGCGGCGACCAGCAGCGGCCCCAACACCGCCGCCTTACGGATCGGCAGGAAGCGGGCGCCATGCGCCTCGATCGCGGCGAGATGGTCGATCGCCAGCGTGGCATTCTCGCCCGCCAGCAGCGGTCGGGCCAGCCGTCCACCCAGTAGCCGGGGCAGCAGCGTCGATCGCCGCGCGGCGACGATGCGCTGGGCCGACCGGATCGCCTGGACATGGGCCAGCATCAGCCCGGCCGCACGCACCAGCCCGCCGGCCAAGAGCAGCAGCGGCGACAGCCAGCCGATCGCGACGCCATCGGCCAGCGCACTGACGCCCTGCGCCAGTCCTGCCGCGAAAAGAGCGGCGCCGATGATGTCGATGACCCAACCCATGCCTGCGGTTTTCCCTAGCTAGACCTTGCGTCCCATTCATTTAGGTTTGGCGGCAGAATATAATTTGATCTGTCTCAATGATGTAGCGCCGTCACGTCCATATTTCGCCAGCCAACTTGGTTCAGGGAAGAAAGGGGGTCGCGATGATAAGCATGGCCGTCGTTGAATTATCCAGGCTGCAATTCGCTCTCACAGCTTTATACCATTTCCTGTTCGTGCCCCTGACGCTGGGCCTTTCCTTCATGCTCGTCATCATGGAAAGCGTCTATGTCATGACGGACCGCCCGATCTGGCGGGATATCACTCGCTTCTGGGGCAAGCTGTTCGGGATCAACTTCGTCCTTGGCGTCGCCACCGGCCTCACCATGGAGTTCGAATTCGGCACCAACTGGGCCTATTATTCGCACTATGTCGGCGACATTTTCGGCGCGCCGCTGGCGATCGAGGGCCTGATGGCCTTCTTCCTGGAGGCGACCTTCGTCGGCCTCATGTTCTTCGGCTGGGATCGCTTGTCGAAGCGCGGCCATCTGCTCACCACCTTCATGGTGGCGCTGGGGTCGAACCTGTCGGCGCTGTGGATCCTCGTCGCCAATGGCTGGATGCAGCATCCCACCGGCGCGACCTTCAACCCGCAGACGATGCGGATGGAGGTGACCGACTTCATGGCGGTGATCTTCAATCCGGTCGCCCAGGCGAAGTTCGTCCACACCGTCAGCGCCGGCTATGTCTGTGCCAGCGTCTTCGTGCTGGGCGTGTCGGCTTATTATCTGCTGAAGGGCAAGCATGTCGCCATTGCCAAGCGCTCCTTCACGGTCGCGGCCGCCTTTGGCCTTGCCGCGTCGCTGTCGGTCGTCGTGCTGGGTGACGAAAGCGGTTATGCGCTGACCGAGAACCAGAAGATGAAGCTCGCCGCGATCGAGGGCATGTGGCAGACCGAGCCTGCACCGGCCGGCCTGACCCTGTTCGGCCTGCCGTCCAACAGCGGGCGCGAGACCACGCATGAGATCAAGGTGCCTTATGTGCTGGGCCTCATCTCCACCCGCAGCCTGACCGGCGAAGTCACCGGCATCAACCAGCTGGTCGACACCGCCAAGGTGCGGATTGCCGCCGGCATCATCGCCTATGATGCGGTCGAGACACTGAAGGTCGATCGCAACGATCTGGTCGCGCGCGAGGCGTTCGAGCGCAACAAGGCGGATCTGGGCTATGCCCTGCTGCTGAAGCGCTTCATCGCCGATCCGCGTCAGGCCGATGCCGCGACGATCGAGAAGGCCGCCTGGAGCACCGTGCCCAATGTGCCGGCGATCTTCTGGATGTTCCGCATCATGGCGGGGCTGGGCTTTGCCTTCATCGCCTTCTTCGCGACCGCCTTTGCCTTCTCGTCGATGCGGCGGTTCGATGCGCGCTGGTTCCTCAAGCTCGCCGTGTTCATGATGCCGATGCCCTGGATCGCGATCGAGGTTGGCTGGGCGGTGGCGGAAATCGGGCGCCAGCCCTGGGCGGTGGACGGCGTGCTGCCGACCTTCCTTGCCGCCTCCAGCCTGACGGTGCCGCAATTGTGGACCACCATCATCGGCTTCACCCTGCTCTACGGTATCCTGGCGGTGATCGAGGTGAAGCTGATGCTCGCCACCATCGCCAAGGGGCCGGAACGCTATGTCCCCTGGCGGCCTGACAGCCCCGCCGAGCCGGCGCCCGATTTCCGCGCCGTGCCCGCCGAATGACGCCCGCCAACCGGAGTTAGGACAATGACCATTCCGCTCGATTATGAAACGCTGCGCGTCATCTGGTGGCTGCTGCTGGGCGTGCTGCTGATCGGCTTCGCCCTTACCGACGGCTTCGACCTGGGATCGGCGGCCTTGCTGCCCTTTGCCGGCCGGACCGACGAGGAACGGCGCATGATCATCAACAGCGTCGGCGCCACATGGGAAGGGAACCAAGTCTGGTTCATCCTGGGCGGCGGCGCCATCTTTGCAGCCTGGCCCTTCGTCTATGCCGTCAGCTTTTCCGGCTTCTATCTCGCAATGTTCCTGGTGCTGTCGGCGCTGATCCTGCGGCCCGTCGGCTTCAAATATCGTTCGAAGAAGCCGGATGCCCGCTGGCGTGCCGGCTGGGACTGGGCGCTGTTCGTCGGCGGCCTGGTGCCCGCGCTCGTCTTCGGTGTTGCGGTCGGCAATGTGCTGGTTGGCGCGCCCTTCCGTCTCGATGGCGATCTGCGCATGTTCTATGAAGGGTCGCTGCTCGGCCTCTTCACGCCCTTCACTTTGCTGACCGGCCTGCTGTCGGTCGCGATGCTGGTGCTGCATGGCGCCGGCTGGCTCAGCCTCAAGACGCAGGGGCCGGTGCTGCAGCGCGTGCGTCTTTATGGTCAGGGCGCGGCGATCCTGTCGATCCTGCTGTTCGCCATCGGCGGGCTGTTCGTCGCCTGGAGCGGCATGGGCTATCGCGTCGATGGCGTGATCGATCCCAATGGTCCGTCCAACCCGCATCTGGGCGGCGCGGTCGCGGCGGCCGGCGCTTGGCTCGACAATTATGCGGCGCATCCCTGGATGCTGCTGGCGCCGATCCTGGGCTTTGCGGGGCCAGTGCTGGCATGGCTGGGCATTCGTGGCCGGCGCGATACCTTGGTGTTCGCCGGTTCGTCGATCGCCAATGTCGGCATCATCAGCACGGTCGGCCTGTCGATGTTTCCCTTCATCCTGCCCAGCTCGATCGATCCGGGTTCCAGCCTGACCGCCTGGAACGCCTCGTCCAGCCACGGCACCTTGTTCACCATGCTGATCTGCACCGTCATCTTCCTGCCGATCGTGCTCGCCTACACGGCCTGGGCCTACAAGGTGATGTTCGGCCGGGTGACCGACCGGGAAATCCGCCTCAACCCCGACTTTTACTAAGGATCCGACCTATGTGGTATTTTGCCTGGATATTGGGCGTCGGCCTGGCCGTCGGCTTCGGCATCCTCAACGGCGTCTGGCACGAGTTCCATTCGGAACCCGGCGAATATTGAGCTGACAGATAGCGCCCCGGCGGTTTGACACGGCCGGGGCGTCACGCCACCCCGTTGCGGCCATGGATATGCAGGGGAAGGGCATGGAAGAAGAGGCCGAAACTGCCCGCATCGCGCGCCGCCATGCCCAGATATTGGGCGATGCGCCCCGCATCGAAGCGCTGAGCATCGACGAATATAGCGCCGATCTCGACCCGCTGATCCGGCAGATGATCGCCATCAACCAGAGCATCGACGCGCGCGAAGCGGACCTGCTGACCGACGTGACCGATGTGCAAGCACAGGGGCAGGGCGACATGTCCGCCGTGCTGGCGCGCCTGCCCGAAATCATCCGTACCATGATGCGCCATCCCGCGCTGTTCGCCCGCCAGACCGATGTCGGCGTCACGCTGCTGACGCAGGGCAAGCTGTCTGCGCGTGATCGGGAAATGGCGATCCTGCGCGTCGCCTGGCTCTGTCAGGCGCCTTATGAATGGGGCGAGCATGTGATGATCGCGCGCCATGCCGGCATCGGTCGGGAAGAGGTGGAGCGGATCGTGACCGGCTCGGCCGATCCGGGCTGGAACGACCATGACCGGGCGATCCTGCGCGCGGTCGAGGAACTGCATGGCGACGCCATGATCGCCGACGCAACCTGGGCTGTGCTGGCGGCGCGTCTGGACGAGGCGCAACTGATCGAACTGACGGTCCTGATCGGCCAATATCAGGCCGTGGCCTATTATCAGAACAGCCTCAGGCTGCGCCTGCACGGCGGCAACAAGGGGCTGTCCGCCCGATAGGCCCGGCCGTCAGGTCGGTTCAGTTGGCCGGTTCAGCCGATCTGTTCACTCGGCATGTTTCGGGGCGGGACTGTCCACCCTGACGAAGCCGTGCGGGGTCTGGACCCACTGGCCGGCCTTCTTGCTGGTCGGCGTGAAGGCGACGCGGGCTTGGGGGCTGCTAGCGCTACGAATTGGCTTCATGGCTGGATACTCCCTGTTCCTTTTCATTCTATCCAAAATCACGCCGAACGAACCTCGGGAATTTTACGGGGATCGCACATTTCGGGGACATTTTCTTGGATTGGATATTATCGAGGCCTTGATAGGGAAATCCATGAGGGCCCCTTTTGTTCCGGCCTGAATTGCGAAATTTCTAGGGCTGGGTGCATCGCTGGCGTGATTGGTTTGTCCAAATTGGTCATGCCAACTTGTGGGGCCGCAGGCGCCGGGTTAGCCTCCCGCAAAATCGAGGGAGGATGCCGTGACGAAGGGCCGCATGTTGATGCTGGGAAGCCTGTCCCTGTTGGCGATGACGGGCGTGATGCTGGGCGCCGCCACGCCTCCCGCCGACCCCGGCCGCTTTGCTCAGGTCGCGAAGGTTGATGACCAGTATCAGGCCTATAATGTCGAGATGGTGGAGGTGGTCGGCGGCCGCTTCTGGGCGCCCTATCCCAAGCCGGGCGAGGCGCGGCCCCAGCCGGCAGCCGGTGGCAGCGGCGGCGTCGATATCGCGGCCGTCATGTTCCGCAAGCGCGAGCCGATCGACCTGACCGGTGACACGCGGCTGCGCAACCTCGCCCGCGCGCTCGGGCCGACCTATGTGCGCGTGAGTGGCGGCTGGGCCAATGCCGTCTATTTCCATGACAGCGATACGCCGCCGCCCGCCACGCCGCCCAAGGGCTATCAGAGCGTCCTGACCCGGACCCAATGGGCCGGCGTCGTCGACTTCGTGAAAACCGTCGGCGGCAAGCTGGTCGTGTCCTTCCCGGTGAGCGAAGGCGCGCGCGACGCGTCGGGCCTGTGGGATCCCGATCAGGCGCGCCGGCTCAACGCCTATACCGAGAAATTGGGCGGCCACATTTATGCCGCCGAACTGATCAACGAACCCAATGCGGGGGCCATGGTCGGCTTGCCCAAGGGTTATGACGCGGCCGCCTTCGCCCGCGACATGGCCGTCTTCCGCGCCTTCCGCGATGCCGATGCACCGCAGATGAAGATTGTCGGGCCGGGCAGCACGGGCGAGGCTGGCTTCGTCATCATGCCGCGCAATATCGGCGTGGTGCCGACCGACGCACTGATGAGCGCCGAGCCGCGGCCCAGGGTCGATATCTTCTCCTATCATTTCTACGGCACCGTCTCGCAGCGCTGCGCGGCGATGGACAAGAGCGCCGGGATCAGCCCCGACCGGGCGCTGGACGAGGACTGGCTGGCGCGCGCCGACAGCACGGCGACCTATTACAAGGAACGGCAGCAGCGTTTCGCGCCCGGCACCGATATCTGGATCACCGAAACGGCGCAGGCGGCCTGCGGCGGCGACGCCTAGGCAGCGACCTGGCGCGACAGTTTCCGCTATGTCGATCAGTTGGGGCGGCAGGCGAAGCAGGGCGTGACCGTGGTCTTCCACAATACGCTGGCGGCCAGCGACTATGCGCTGATCGATGAGGCGACGATGATGCCGCGGCCGAGCTATTGGGCGGCGGTCCTATGGGCGCGGCTGATGGGCAATGTCGTGCTGGATGCGGGCCGGGATGAAGGCAAGCTGCATCTCTACAGCCAGTGTCTGCGTGGGACACCGGGCGGCGTCGCGCTGGTCGCGATCAATCTCGATACCGCCAATCCCGCCAGCCTGTCGCTCGCCGGCAAGGCGACCCGCTACACTCTGACCGCCGACAATCTGGACGCGGGCAGCGTGAAGCTCAACGGCCGGACGCTGGCGGTGGGGCAGGATGGCGTCTTGCCCAATCTCAAGGGCGTCGCCGCGCGAGGCATGCAGTCGCTACCAGCGGCGAGCATCAGCTATCTCGCCTATCCCGATGCCCGCAACCCGGCCTGTCCCTGACGCCTGATACGGCGCCGGGCGGGCCGGGCAGGGGCTGTCCGGCGCATCAGGCCAGGGCCAGGGCAAAGGCGCCCATATGGGCGATGATGGCGCAGCACATGATGGCGATCGCGCTTTTGGTGCTCAGAAAATCGGTCATGGTCGGTCTCCTTGGCCGGTCGGGGCGGATGATCCATTCATCGGCCCGCCGGTATGAGGGGAGCGATGGCAGCCCACGATTGACGGGCAAGCGGCTTTTCGTCACGCAGGGCGAATAGAAGAAAAAGCGCGGAAAATCGGGCCCTTCGCGGTTCGCGTTTCGCGAATGGAGAGGGGGATTGCGTGAAACGTCTCCGCCGTGTGCTGCTCGAACTCTGGGCGATGCTGCCGGTCGCGGCGGTGGTCGGCTTTCTTGGCCCCTTCGGCACCTATTTGTCGGGCGACTTCCTGCTGCGCGCCGGGCGCTGGTGGATCATGCTGATGGGCGCCTATATCCTCGCGCGGCCGACGCTGATCGCCTGGCGGGCGATTGCGCGGGCGACGCGGTTGCCGCGCGGGTCTCTGGTCTTCTGGGGCATGGTCGCCTCCAGCTTTCCGATGGCGCTGATCTGGCGGCTGGTCGGGCGGGACGAGGTGCGACTGCTGGGCGGCTATGCCGGCCTTTTGCCCTTTACCCTGCTCTGTTGCCTGCTGGTGATGACCATCGCCTGGTGGGCGGAGCGGGCGGACGCGCATCTGCTGCGCTATTATGATGAGCATATGGGGCCGACCACGGTCTTCGCGTCGGCGCGGGAAGAGGCCGTGCCGATGGACGCACCAGCGAAAGAGGCGGATGTTCGCCTCCATCGCCGGCTGAGCCCCGCCTTCGCCGGTCCCATAGTCGCGCTGGAGAGCGAGGATCATTATGTCCGCGTCCATGGGCAGCGCGGCAGCGAGCTCATCCTGATGCGGCTGCGCGACGCCATTGCGGAGATGGACGATGTGCCGGGCGCACAGACCCATCGCAGTTGGTGGGTCGCCAAAGCGGCACTTGCCGACGGGGCAGCTGTGGGCAAGGGCCGGGAAATCCCCCTGACCAACGGCCTGTCCGCGCCGGTCGCGCGGGATTCCGTCGATCGGCTGCGTCAGTCCGGTTTCCTGCCGGACTGACGCAGCAGGATCAGAGGATCAGGTTCAGCGCGACGATGATCAGGATCGTCGCCAGGATCGTGCGCAGCACCGCTTCGCGCACATGCGAGGCGAGCAGGCTGCCGACGATGATGCCGGGGATCGACCCGATCAGCAGCGATGCCAGCAGCGACATGTCGACCGTGCCCAGCCACCAATGGCCGATGCCGGCCACCAGCGTCAGCGGCACGGCATGGGCGACGTCGCTGCCGACGATCCGGGCGAGCGGCGTGCGCGGATAGAGGATCAGCAGCGCCGTCGCGCCGATCGCGCCGGCCCCGACCGAGGTGATGGTCACCGCCACGCCGACGACCACGCCCAGCAATATGGTGAGGTTGCGGGTGGTGGCGGGGCTGCGATCCTGACCATGGGTGCGCGACCAGGCGGTGATTCGATCGCGGAACAGCAGCACCAGACCGGTGAGGAACAGCATCACCCCCAGCGTCACCTTGATCGGATCGACTACGGCGGCCGACGGCGGCCCCATTGCCCGCAGCGCCATCAGCGCGCCGATCGCGGCCGGCATCGACCCCAGTGCAAGCCAGCCGACGATCGCCCAGTCGACCGATCGCTTCCAGCCATGGACCAGGCTGCCCACGCTCTTGGTGACGCAGGCATAGAGAAGATCGGTGCCGACGGCCGCAGCCGGGTGGAAATTGAACAGCAGCACCAGGATCGGCGTCATCAGCGATCCGCCGCCAACGCCGGTCAGCCCGACCAGCGTGCCGACGATGAAGCCCGTCAGGGAATAGAGCGGATTGATCGTCACGGCCGCTCCTGCGGTGCATGACGACAGGCGGTGCGACCCATCATGGCGTCACCTAAGGGCGTTTGCGCTGCCCATGCAAGTCCCTGCACTCGATCCATATCCCTGCGTCCCCCTTATGTTTCGCGGTGGGACATAGCGGACGCCATGGCGGGGTGAAACCCGCCCCTTGCTTGAGGGGGGTGATAGCTTTGCTATGGACGGGGCGCGCCACATATCGCTCCCGCGGCTGTCTGGCCTGCGTTCGAGCGCCTAGCGTGCCGGGATAAGCGACAGGAGCAGGATATGGTGGAACGGGCACGGGTGGCGGTGGTGACGGGCGCGAGTTCGGGCATCGGCAAGGCGATCGCCAAGGCCATGGCGCGGCAGGGCTGGCGGGTGATCGGCACCGGCCGCGATCCTGAACGGCTTGCGGTTGCAGAGGCGGAGATAGCGGCGGATGCGGCCGGAGCGCCCGTCACCATGCTGCGCGCCGACCTGTCGCTGCTCGGCGGAGCAGCGCAACTGGCGCAGGATATCGCCGCGCTGACCGACCGGGTCGACCTGCTGTTCAACAATGCCGGCGGCATGACCGATAAGCTGGTGATGACGGACGAGGGGCTGGAGGCGAATTTCGCCGGCAATCATCTGGGGCCGTTCCTGCTAACGCAGCGCCTGTTGCCGCTGTTGCGCAAGGCGGCGGCTGACCAGCCGGCGGGCGCCGTGCGCATCCTCAACACCGCCTCCGACGCCAGCGAGATGATCCCGGCGATCAACCTGGACGACATGCAGAATCTGGAACGGTTCAGCCCCGGCATGGCCTATTGCACCGGCAAGCTCGCCAATGTGCTGTTCGCCC
Organism: Sphingobium sp. VMM; assembly: GCF_056790315.1. Lineage (NCBI taxonomy): Bacteria > Pseudomonadati > Pseudomonadota > Alphaproteobacteria > Sphingomonadales > Sphingobiaceae > Sphingobium > Sphingobium sp. VMM. The sequence continues at coordinate 3,731 of NZ_JBXGSI010000034.1, read as the reverse complement.
GCGCGCTGGCGGATCGGCTGGCGGGGGCAAGGATCATCGCCCATGCCGTTCATCCCGGCGCGGTCGACTCGAACTTCTTTTCCCATGCGTCGGCTGACACGCAGGAGCGCTCGCGCGGGCTGGACAAGGCGAGCGAGGCGGACGGAGCGGACACGCTGGTCTGGCTGGCGACCGCATCGGAAGGGGCCGCCAGCAATGGCGGCTATTGGTATCGCCGCGCACCGCGCACGCCCAACACGCTGGTCGAGGATGCAGCGATCGTCGATCGCTTCTGGCGGGAAAGCGAAAAGCTGATCGCGGCGCATGGCCGCTGAGGACGCAAGGCGCCCCGGACCGGCAATCTCCATCGCCGGTCCGGAGCAGTCCCTCCCCCAGGGAACTATTCCGGCACCTTCACCTGCGCCAGGCGCGGCGAAAGCAGGTGGATCGCCAGCAGGGCGATGAAATAGGCGCTGCCCGCCACCGCGAAGAGCGGCGCATAGCTGCCGATGCTGTCGAGGATGTAGCCCGCATATTTGGCCATGAGCATACCGCCGATCGCGCCTGCCGTGCCGCCGATGCCGACCACCGATCCGACCGCCGCGCGTGGGAACATGTCCGACGGCAGCGTATAGAGATTGGCGGAAAAGGCCTGATGCGCGGCGGTGGCGATGCCGATCACCAGCACGGCGACCCACAGATTGTCGATCGACTGGGCAAAGAAGACCGGCGTGACCGCGGCGGCGCAGACCAGCATGGTCAGCTTGCGCGCGGCGTTGACGCTGTGCCCGGCCTTCATCAGCCGTCCCGACAGCCAGCCGCCCGCCACGCTGCCAAGGTCCGACAACAGATAGATGGCGACCAGCGGTGGGCCGAAGCTGATGAGGTCGAGGCCGTAGCGCTCGCCCAGATAGCCCGGCAGCCAGAAGAGGAAGAACCACCAGATCGGGTCGATGCAGAATTTGCCGATGGCAAAGGCCCAGCATTCGCGCACGGCAATCAGCCGGCGCCAGCCGATCGGCGTGACCGGGTCGGCCGGATCCTGCTGGATATAAGCGAGTTCGGCGGCGCCGACGCGCGGATGCTCCTGCGGCCGGCGATAGAAGATCAGCCAGGCGGCGAGCCAGGCAACGCCGAACACGCCGGTCGCGATGAAGGCGAAGCGCCAGCCATATTGGATGGTCAGCCATGGCACCAGCAGCGGCGTGATGATTGCGCCGACATTGGCGCCCGCGTTGAACAGGCCGATGGCAAAAGCGCGTTCCTTCTGCGGGAACCATTCGGCCACCGCCTTGATACCGGCAGGGAAATTGCCGGATTCGCCGACGCCCAGGCCAAAGCGGGCGAGGGCGAACTGGGTCACGCTATGCACGCCGCCATGGGCGACATGGGCGATCGTCCAGATGATGATCGCGACGGTATAGCCCAGCCGCGCGCCGATCGCGTCGACCAGCCGGCCAAAGCCCAGATAGCCGATTGCATAGGCCGCCTGGAACCAGAAGACGATATTGGCATAGTCGGTTTCCGACCAGTGCATCTCGGCCGCCAGCGTGGGCTTCAGCACGCCGATCATCTGCCGGTCGACATAGTTGATCGCGGTGGCGGCGAACAACAGCCCGACGATCACCCAGCGATAGCGCCCGACCCTCTGGGTTGCTCCGGCGACGGCCTCGTTCATTCTCTTCCTCTCCTCTTGCCCTGCGGCCTTGTCAGGCGGCCGCTTGGGGGCGGATGACGCAGTGTGCGGTGCCGAGCGGTCCGAAGTCCGCAACCACCGTCTGCCCGACGCGCACTTCATGCACGCCGGTGACGGCGCCTGTCGATATCCATGCGCCCGGTTGCAGCCTTATGCCGCGCGCGGCCAGATTTTCGAGCAGGAAACGCACGGAGCCGATCGGCCCGTCGGGGAAGCTGACCGCGCGGCCGGTGCCGGCGACGACGCCATCGATGCTCAGGCTGATGTCGATCTCGGCAAAGGCCAGGCTCTGCCAGTCCGGCACGGCCGCGCCGATCAGCAGGCCGTTATTATTGCCGAAATCCGAAACGGTGACGGCCGGGCCATGCTCGTTGATGCCGATGAAGGGCGAACTGGCGATTTCCAGGCCGATATGCACGGCGTCGACCAGCGCGGCGGCTTCTTCCAGCGTGAAACTGGTCTGGGCCGGGTCGGGCACCTGGCCGATGCGCAGCAGGAATTCCGCCTCCGCCGCGCCAAAGCCCTGGGCAAAGACCAGCCCGGTGGCATCGGGGGTCAGGGCATGGATGGTCGGGGTGAAGATCGGTCCCGCCAGTCGATCGGCGCCGAAACGCTCGACCAGCGGCACGGGCACGCGGCCGACCTTCCAGCCGCCCACCGGCGCATCGACCAGCGCCAGTGCCTCCGCCTGGATCGCATAGCCATCGGCCAGGCTGGGCGGGATCGGGCCGGGATAGTCGGAAAAGCCCGTCGCCTGCTGTCGGGCGGTGACGAAGGCGCGCGCAATGGCGGCAGGGGAAGCGGCGGTCACGATGATCCTCTCGGCTGGTTCTTCCTCTCGGGATGCCTGCAAGAGTAACCGGTGTCAATAGATTTGCCGAGCGACGCATATTGCGCTGGTTGCGGGCCATAAGCGCGCTATAAAAGGGCCATGACAAAGACACCCAGGGATGAGGGCGCCACCGCCAAGCTGACGATCAACGACATTGCCCGCATGGCCGGCGTGTCGAAGAAGACGGTCAGCCGCGTCATCAACCGATCGCCGCTGCTGAACCAGGAAACCCGCGGCAAGGTGGAGGAAATCATCCGCCAGACCGGCTATGTCCCCAATCCGCAGGCGCGCGCGCTGGCGCTGGGGCGCAATTTCCTGATCGGCCTGATCTACGACAATCCCAATGCCCAGATGGTGCTGAGCATGCAGAAGGGGATATTGGAGGCGCTGCACGGCACCGAGTTCGAGCTGGTTGTGCGCCCGGTGGACAGGGGCGCGGCCATGGTCATGGAGGACATCCATAATTTCGTGACGCGCCAGCGCCTGTTTGGCGTTGTCGTGCTGCCTCCGCTCTCCGAAAATGACAGTCTTTCCAAACTGTTCGACGATGCCGGCTGTCGCTATGTGCGCATGGGTTCGGCCCTGCTCGACGATCCTGAACATATGGTCGCCTCCAATGACCGGGACGCGGTGGCCGATGCGGTGCGCTATCTGATCGCGCAGGGGCATCGGCGGATCGGCCTGATCGCCGGGCCGCATGGCTTCCGCTCGGCCAAGGAACGGCGCGAGGGCTTTGAAATGGCGCTGGCGGAAGCCGGCATCAGCCTGCCGCGCAGTCTGGTCGCGGACGGACAATATACTTTTGAATCAGGGGTTTCTGCTTCGGAAAACCTGTTCGACCTGACCTCGCCGCCCACCGCCATCTTTGCCAGCAATGACGAGATGGCGGCCGGCGTCCTCTATGCGGCGCGGCTGCGCGGGATCGAGGTGCCGGAGCAATTGTCGATCATCGGCTTCGACGATACGCCGCTTACCACCCGCGTCTGGCCGCCGCTGACGACGGTGCGCTGGCCGATTGCGGCCATGGGCCGCGCGGCTGCGCTCAAGCTGATCGGCACCGCCATCGGCGAGGAGGCGGAGGTCAGTGAGCCCTCGCTGTTCAGCTCGACCCTGATCCGGCGCAGTTCGGTGGCGCCTGCTTCGGGCTGATTCACGCCAAGGTTGACACCGGTTTCCGAATTTGCTTCCCAAGGGAGAAATTTCAGACAAACGGGCGAGGATATC
>NZ_JBXGSI010000033.1:0-33295 GCF_056790315.1 Sphingobium sp. VMM | reverse complement strand
CTCCCGCAACCACAGAAACCGACATACCGGGGCCCCCTGATGCGAAAGCATCGGAGGGGCTGTCGGCATTGGCGCAATTGCGCCGTTCCAGCCATTCCAGGATAGTCCCAAACTCGCCGTGCAGCATGGCGTTGACTTCGCCCCGTTTGGCGCCGGGTGTCAGAACGACGCGCTCGATAAGCGTGCGCAGCGCGTCGGCCGCCTCCTGCCGCTCCTGTGGATGCGCCAGCGCTTCCGCAAAGCGCTCCACCTTGCGGCGATATATCTCCGAGATATTCGGATGGATGTCCGGTACATCGGCCGGAGCCGCAGCGAGCCGGGCGCGAATGGCGTCTTCCTGCGCCTCGAGTTCGAGCAGTTGATCAACAAGCGAACGGGTTCCCTTGCCTTCCGTCGCGAGCGTCACCAGTCCCTTGATAGCTTTGAGGACCTTGTCGAGCTCAGCCCGATCGGCGGTGTCTGTCGCGCGACGCTGGCGATTGATGCGATTGGTTTCTTCGACGCAGGTCCGAATGGCTTCGGCCGCTACTTCGGGACTCATCAACCGGTCACGAAGACCGTCGAGAACGCGCGCCTCCAGCTTGTCGCGCGCAATGCTATGCCCATTGGAACAGCTTCTCGTGTCTATGTGGTTCGAACAGGCAAACCGCCCCTGCCCGCGAAGGGTATAAGACCCACCGCAGCAGCCGCAGTAGACGAGGCCGGACAGCAGGCTCTTTGGGCGATGGGTCCGGTTCATCGCATTGTGGGCCGAGCGCGTCGCCTCGATGACGCCGGCATATTGGATCGCAATATCTTCCTGTCGGGCTTTTACAGCCTGCCAGAGTTCGTCATCCAGGATCCGCAGATGAGGCACGTCGGTAACGATCCACTCGGACTGCGGATTGATACGGGACACGCGCTTGCCGGTCTGGGGGTTCTTCAGATAGCGAAGGCGGTTCCAGACCAGCTTGCCGATATAGAGTTCATTGTTGATCAAGCCTGTGCCACGCTTTGCGTGACCCCGGATCGTGGTCGATGTCCAGAGCTTGCCGGTCGGAGCGGCTATCCCCGCTTCATTGAGGCGGCAGGCAATCGCGTGCGGACTGAGACCATTGGCGAACTGCCGGAAAACCTGACGTACAACTTCCGCTTCAGCGTCGTTGATGGTGCGCTCGCCATGAACGGCTTCGCCCTCACTGGAGAAACGGCGCACGACGTCATAACCGTAACAAAGGCCACCACCCGACTTGCCCTTTTCCACGCGACCACGAAGACCACGGTGGGTCTTCTTGGCAAGATCCTTGAGGAAGAGGGCGTTCATCGTGCCCTTCAGGCCGACATGCAGTTCCGAAACCTCGCCCTCGGCCAGGGTCACAATCTTCACGCCCGCAAACTGAAGGTTCTTGTACAATGTCGCGACATCGGCCTGGTCGCGCGACACACGATCAAGCGCTTCAGCGAGCAGGACATCGAAGCGGCCCATCTGGGCGTCCTGGAGCAGCGCCTGAATGCCGGGTCGCAGGATGACGCTCGCACCCGAGATTGCTGCATCCTTGTAACTACCGACGATGCGCCAGCCTTCGCGCGCAGCCTGTTCGCGGCAGACCAAAAACTGGTCCTCAATGGAAGCTGGGCTCTGCTTGTCATCGGAATAGCGGGCGTAAAGCGCTGCGCGGGTCATTTCTGTCTCCTGGATCGGAGAAAACGTAACATGATCTATTCCTCAGGCCAAACGAGGCACTGTTTGAATACGATCTCTGCTTAAAATGTCGCCCTCTTGTAGTACGGCTTCCATCATCACGACGCCGCTAACGTGCTGGCGGTGAAAACGACACGGGCTATAGAAACCCTCCTGCACTGCCAGCGACACACACAATGTGGCGGCCGTGTGGTGGTGCAGACTGGCGGCCATCGCAGCGATTTCACCGAGGCGACATCGTCGGAACCATGGTCGCCGAGTCGGACGTCAATGACAGAGATTTCAAACGCCAGCGCTGGTCCACGCACCACGCGCAACGATCAAGTCTTGCATGTCGGAAATTCCGACATTACTTTCAGCGGATGTAGTCGAATCGTGCGAGGCTTGAATGGCAACTGTTGCTCCTCCCGCGCCAACCGCTCCCGCCTTTCCCAAGGCGGATGTGATCAAGGCGCTCGTCGATGAATTGCTCGAAGTCGCACGTGTCGAAGCGCAGCTTCGCGGCATTGCGCTACCAAAAGATCAGGGTGGCGCAATGAAGGCGCCGATCGCGCTCGACTCACTTTCGGTCGTAGACACGCTCTGCGTTATCGAGACGGTCATCGGGATCGAACTGCGCGATAATATTGTCCAGACCGGTGGTTACGCTTCGGTGGAGGAAGCGCTCGATCATCTTGTCCCTCGTATCGAGAAAGTCTGGGTGAAGAAAAAAGGATCCAAGCCATGAATGGTATGGCTATCCGGCAGGAGAATGACGAGCTGGAGCGCAAGCAACTGGGTGACCGGCTGCGAGAGGCACGCAAATATCTTGGGCTCAAGCAGGATGAGGTTGCGACCTATCTTAAGATTCCGCGCACCGCCCTTACCGACATCGAAAGCGGTCAGCGACGGGTCGAGGCAATTGAACTCACACGTCTCGCCAAGCTCTATCGCCAGTCAGTTGGCTATTTCACGGGCGAGGACGAAGCTTCGGCAAGCTTGCCGGCGGACGTGGCGCATCTCGCGCGCCGCGTTGCCGATCTCTCGACCGACGACCGCGCTGAACTCAGTCGCTTTGCTGAATATCTGCGCGCGCGGTCAAGTGGGGGACAAGTCTGATCCATGGCTCGGGACTATGACGGCGCGGTGCGCGCGGGGACCATGGCGGCGGGGCGCCTGCATCGCCATCTCGGTACTCAGGCCCTTATCGAGAGCCAGGGAGGTAATATTGATGTGTTCGGGGCGATCCATGCGCTCGGCCTGCCGCTCTTGCTCCGTCCGCTCAAGGGGCTTCTCGGCGCTTATCTGAGCGCGCCGATACCGGGGGTTCTAGTAACGACCGAGCGGCCGATGAGCATCCAGCGCTTCACTGCAGCACACGAACTCGGCCACTTCTCGATGAAGCACGAACCCAGCCTTGACGATGAAAGCATTCTTCGTCGCATGCCGATGAGCCCGGAACCGGGCCAGGCCTTCGAAGAAACCGAAGCCGACGCATTCGCAGTTGCTTTCATGATGCCCAAATGGTTGATCGGCCTGCACTGCGCCCGTCAGGGTTGGCAGGCGAGTGACCTTCGGCGTCCTAATATCGCCTACCAGCTCTCACTGCGCGTCGGCGCGAGCTATGAAGCGACGTGCCGCACGCTCGTCCGCTATGGCATCATCACGACCGCAATCATGCGCGAACTGCTCGATACCCAGCCGCGTAGCCTCAAGGTCGATCTCCTCAAGGATTATCGCCCCGAAAATTATCGCGGCGATGTTTGGCTGCTGACCGAGCGGGACGAGGGCACGCGGCTGGACGGCAGCCGCAATGACCTGTTTGTGCTGCGGCTGCAGGAAAACAGCGGCGGCGGTTACCTCTGGGATCTCGACCAGCTAATCGCCAGCGGATTCGCGGTCGTGCGTGACGAAAGGGAAGCATTCGAGGCCGATGCAATCGGTGGCCCGACCGTCCGCCGCGTCACCGCCGCGCCCGAGGAAGCCCAACGCGGCCGCATGTCGCTGAGCGAGCGGCGCCCTTGGCAGCCGACCATGACCCATGCGAGCCTGACCATCGAGTTCGACCTCACCGGCCCGGAACAGGAAGGCCTGTCACGCGCCGAGCGGCGCCATCTGCTCGAGGCCGCCTGACCCCATGATCGATATCGTGACTGATCTTCGGCCGATGCTCGGCCCTGTCCGCGATCAAGGAGCGCGGCCGACCTGCCTCGCCTTTGCAGCGAGCGACGCGCACGCCGCCTTGCGCAACGGCTGGACGCCGCTTTCCTGCGAGTTCGCTTATTATCACGCGCAACGTCGCGCCAAACGGCCGCATCAGAGCGGCGCGACCTTGTCGGCGATGCTCGAAACACTGCAGATCGACGGTCAGCCGGCCGAAGCTGGCTGGGCCTATCTCGATAAAGTGCCAGACGATATTGCTGCATGGGGGCCGCCGGCGACAGTTGGCCAATGCTTTGGCCGCGATGGTGGCGCTGCCGCCCTTGACCTCCCCAGCATACTTGCCGCGCTTGATCAGCAGCGACCGGTGATGCTGCTCACGAAACTATCACGGTCATTTTACATGCCGGGCTCTCAGGGAGTGATCGATCCGGCCAACGACGAGATGCCGGACGATGATCTCAGACATGCCATCGTAGCGGTCGGCCACGGCACGACCGGTGGCCAGACCGCTCTGCTCGTCCGCAATAGCTGGGGGGATAGCTGGGGCATCGATGGCCATGCCTGGCTCACCGAGAAATTCCTGAAGCCGCGCCTCTTCGCGACGGCAATCCTGACGGGGGATGTCGATGTATCTTCCAGTGCCGCCGCAGCCTGACTGCGTCTCGGCGTGGCGCGAAGCGATTCGCCTTGTCGACCAGCAGCCACAGCATCATGCTTACAATGTGATCATCGACGTCGCCGATCCGTTGTCGCGCGCGAGCCTTGCTGATCCGGCAGTTGCCGCGGTGGACGCCTTTCATCAGACGTACAATGCTAAGCGCATCGAGACGGTTGCCAATACTATCTTCCCGGCCGGGCTCTATCGGCGCTACGGCTTCCCCAAATTCTTCGATCGGTTTAGGCACAATGTGCTGCCCAAGGTACGGGGCAAAAAGCCTACCTGGTCTGGCTATTATTTCGAGCGGATGATGCTGTTGCCGCAGGCACAGGGCGAGCCATTGAATCAGCTCGAAGAAATTATCGGTCGATTGAAGAACCCTAATGTCCGGGCGCTCAACAAGTTCGAACTGAGCGTTTTCGATCCGCTACGCGATGTCGATGATTCGCCATATGGCGGGCAATGCCTGAGTTTTGCGAGCTTCAAGCTCATCGGCGAGGGCGCAGACCGTAGGCTTGGCCTCACCGCTATGTACCGCAACCATTATTATATCGAGAAGCTGCTCGGCAATCTCATTGGCCTCGGCCGCCTGCTCGATTTCGTAGCGACGGAGGCGAAGATCTCTAGGGGCTCGCTGACCATCGTCTCGACCCATGCCAAGATCGACACCGATAAGTGGAACCGCAGCGCGATCCTGCCGATGCTGAGCGCGTGCGATCAGGCGAGCGCGCAACTTCTGGCAACCGCCCCGTAGAGCGGCAGTTCGGGTGAGGCCGGTTCCCGCTCGTTGATGCCATAAAGGTCGAACATGCCGTCGATGAACTCGCGCTGCCCGCCATAGCTTGGGTGACGGATTGCAGTGGTTGGGATATCCAGCCTGTCAAGCGCCAGATGCGCATCGCGTCCGATGGCGACGATGCGCTTTGGATGCACCATGGACACCAGAGCCTGCAAGAGCGGCCAGGTCGCCTCGCGTTCGGCGCGTGTATGGCAGCGATTGGACATGGGATCGCCTTCCTCATGTGGATGAAACGGAAAGACGTTCCACAACATGACAGGTTGGCCGATGCGGCCAAGCACCTGCCAGACGATAGCAGCAGTGCGCTCGGCAATCGCAGGACCTTGGGTAGCGCGCTCCAGCGCGATGCCGCCCATGAGCGCCGCCGCATGGTTCAGATGGATTTCATCAGTCAGCGGCACGCCGGTGCGACGACCGCCGCGATAGCCGAGGTCACGAGCAATCCAGATGGTCTCGACCCGCGCATCTAGCGCCGCAACGAGCACGCGCTCAAGATTGGCGCGCCGCCGGGCAGCGGCGTCGCGGCGGTCGTGAATGGCGCAGCGATCACGCCATGGATTGAACACTGAGGGAAGATCCGCCGCCGCCAGTGCCGAGACGAAGCTTTTGGGGGTCATCACGGCAACTCCTTGATGGTTAGGCGGCGGCGCGCGAAATCGATGCCGATTCGCGCGCGGCGGTTCTTCTGCAGGAAGCGAAACGCCGCATAACCCTGGAGAATTGCCTCTTCCCAGAGCCACAGCGGGCAGTGCTCGGCCTCGTAGCCGGCGACGAATTGGCGAACATGCTTCAACATGTCCAGCGGAAGTCCGCCGGGCTTCACACCTTCGAAGAATTGAAGCTGTTGAGCCTTGCCGAAAAGCCACGATGTTACGCCTTCTTCGATGAGAACCGCGCGGGCGCCGTCTTCGACCTCGTCGAGCTTGGGATCGCTCTTGCGCTTTAGCCGCAGCAGCGCCCGGATCACTGGGGACCATCCCAGCACCGCGACATAGGCATAGTGGAAGACGTCGTGGAACCGATAATCGTCAGGCTCGATCGCATTGTCGGTAAGTCGATCGCCCACATAGACCCCGCTTGACCGCTGAAACACATAAGCTTGGCCGCGCACGGTCCGCTCGTAAATGTCGATTTGCATTTTACGCGGGAGTTGTTCTTCCGGGTCGCAGCCCTCATCGAGCGGCGGCGGATAGAGACGTTCGCGTGGCCAGCGATCGAAGATCTTTTGGAGATTCTTGAGCGCAGCGATTTCAAGCGGAACGCCGGACTCGGTCGCGGCTTGGATCAGCCGGCGCATGACGGTGACTAACAGGTCAGCCATGACCTGGCGACCAGGCTCGCTGGCACCCACCCTGATGAGCGTTCCAACGTCGCCGGCGAGCGCGAGGAGGCTATGCTCGAACTCTGCCGTTGGCGCCTTGGCGATCGGCATGTGGGCGGGCTGTAGTGCGTGAAGGGTCAGCGCACCGTTACCGCCGGCCTTGTGGGTGCCTCCGGGCGCGAGCGCTGCTGTGGCGATATCGCTTAATGCAAGTCGGTAGCGGCGCGACACCGCTGCCAAATACCAGAGGACATCGCCAATCTCCTCCGCGACCGCCTCTGCATAGCCAAGATACGAGGCGGCATCGCGTTGCTTCTTCTTCGCCTCGGTAAGCAGGCTCCCGGTTTCACCGAAGAGGCCGAGCATCGTGAAACCGGCCGTACCTGGCCCCTTGCGCTGATCGGTCCGCGCAGCTTGCCGCGAATATTCTTCGATCGTGAGCGCTTCGTCATCGATCGACATCAGCCGCGCTTCCGCCGGTCGGTGATGGCATCGCCGGGGACCGTCACGCCATAAGCTTTGAGCGCGCGGAGCACGACCATGCGGATCGGCTCGCGGCTGTCGAGCGCGCGTTGCCCAAGGTCGCGCTTTGTGATGGCCGGAACTTGGATTTGAAGATGCTCATCATCCCCCTTTCCATCCGCGTTACCATATTTCATGAAACCATGTAATCATATTTTCATGAAATATGGAAGTGAATTTGCAAATTTTGGCCGTTCGAGTTCAGCGCCCCATCAGCATTGCTAAGCTGCTGCCAGCAATCTATTCGGCCAATGGAAATAAGACGTTAAGCAGTGCCCCATGGGGCCTGGAAAACGGAAATCCGCTCCAACCGGCGCTGGCAAGCGTCGTCGGCTGTGCTGACCCATAATTTAACGGCCGCTGGGTCAGCCCGCCCCGGTGAGATCAACGGTGTTTAATGGGCTCTTCCGGAGCTTCGGTCTCTTTCGCGATGCGCTCTTCATGCAGTTCGCGGGCCATCTGACGCCCGAGAAGGCGGGCCAACCGGATGATCGCGGCATCCGCCTCAGGAGAGATATTCGGTCTGTCGGCAGGCCGGCGCGCTTTCTTTTTCATTGCCGCGCATCCTGTCCGTGCGCGAAATGGGCCGGAATGGACACGGGGAACTGAGTGGCCAGGAGAGGAGGAAGAAAAGCGGGGAGGGGGAAATCACATGAGCGGGCTGCTTCGTCGGAGCGGACAATAGCAGCTGGAGGTTTTGCCCCATCGTGATCCGTGCTAATCTTCTTTCCGGAAAGGCTCTGCTCATGCAGGAAGTTAACGAACCTGATCAGATGGACGGGGCAGCCCCGCAAGCACCGTCTCCGCGTGCTGCGGATTGGTTTTGGCGTCCCTGGTATGCCAAGCTCTACCTGGCCCTGACGCTGCTCTACTGGCTCGGCCTCGAATTCATGATCACTGTCCCCTACGATCAGCTGAACATCCCTCTTGCCAACACGATGGTGCTGCTGATCTTCGTGTTCAATCCGATCACTGTCATCGCAGTGCTGGGATATGGCTTCCTCAAGGCGAAGGTCGCATGCGGGGAATGGGTGATAACGCCGGGACCGCCTTCGCAAAGAACGGGGATCGATCCCTATACCGATCCATCCGACCCTCGATCGGGCGATATCCACTTTCGCCATATCGGCGTGATCCAGGACTGACATCATGGATCCCGCCGCTCTTTAAAGCTCGGATCGCCGTCTTCCATTCCATTGTCGCGATCGAGAAACAGCCGTCCGGAACTCAGGATCGACGACTGCTCTATTGACATGACCGGACCCGTGACATCGACTGTGCCACGGCCAGCATCCGCCTGTCTTAAATACCGGTTTCGCAGACCATCGTTTCCAAGCACCTTCTCGCTGAGTTCCTGGGCAAAAGTCTCTTCGGGACGGCCGGAACGAGCTGCGGCTTTCTCTGCGGATGCGATGGCCTCCCGAACATCATAGTTTACAATGTCGACTGAAGAGCGCGCAGAGACGGCCGCAATACCGCGATCGGAAATGTCGGCGCTCAACTTGCCGGTCAACGAACCTGTGGCACTGCTCTTGGCAACACCGCTCTTGGCGCCATCGCCATCTTTTTCGTCGCTGCCCTTGCTGCCGGAGCCAACGCCGCGCGATGCTGAAGCCGTGAGATCGCCGGAGATGCTCTGACTGTCCGCGGTTGAGTGCTCCGCCGACCGTGAAAGCGACCGCTGCCATCCGGTCTGCACCATGATCGCCGTGACATCGCGCTCCAGCGTATCGGCAACCTGCGGCTTGAGCCGCCAGTTGCCGCGCCGATCCATTTCGAACCCGCCGCGCAGCCAGCTTGCCATGGCGGCCTCACCTTCCTTGCCACTGCCAAGAAAATGCTCGATCGTATCCGGGCCTGCCTGCTTGCCGGCTTCGAACCGCGTGCTGGTGTCGTTGCGCGCCGACTGGCTGAACCCGGTGCTGCTGGAAACGAGCAGATCATTGTGCGCAAAGCTGAGCCGCGCGTGCCCGCCATTGGCGATTGCACCGAGCTGGCCCTCGTTGATGAGGCCGCCGCGCCACATCTGCGCCGCAAGCTCCGGTGTCAGGTTGAGGCTGACATCGCCATTCTGGCTCATCGCGATCTGTCGCTTGGACATCTCAACGCCATGCGCGCGCAGAAGCGCCTGCGTACGGGTGAGACGCTCCTTGTCGACGATTCCGGTCAGCCGCTCGTTGCGGGCGCGGTCGGCGATCCCTTCCGCGCCGCCTTCGGCCATATCGACCTGGTTGCCGGCCGTGCCGGCGAGCGCGCGGATAAAGGAATCGAGCCGCGCGGCCTCACGAACCGATACGCCCGCCGCCGCCGCGCCTTCGGCAAAGCCGGCATTGTCGGCCTGTCGCCGCTGTTCGCCGATCTGCGCATTGCTGCGCACGCCGTCGGGACCGATCTCCCGCTGGGCATCGAGCTTGCCCGAGCGTTCTGCAAAATCGTAGCCCGCCGCCTCACGCGTGCGGCCATAGACACTCGTGCCCTCGCGCGCGGCCTCGGTCGTCGCACCATCCGCCGTGCCAACCTGCACTGCCGCATTGTAGTTCTCCAGCGCGTGCAGAACCTGCGCTTCGCTCCGCCCGGTCGAACGCGACAGCTGGCTGATCGCCGTCGATCGCGCCTCACCGGACAACGCATTGATGAATCCGATGCGCCGACTTGTTTCGGTGACGGAAAGCCCGAGCATCGCGGCCGCCTGCCGCTGCCCCTGATTCCCCCCGGTCCGATGCGCCTGCTCGGTCGCGACATTGCCGCGCTCGACCGCTGCGACCCTGTCGCCGGCATAGTCGCGCCGCCCTTCCATCGCGCCGACCTGCGTCTGCGCCGCAGTCAGGTCGTTGCGCAGCATCTGCTCCTGATCGAAGGCATTGGCTGTCAGCTTCGCGAAGGTCGGATCGGCGCTTGCCTGCCCGATCACGGTAGACGCCTTAAGCGCGGCATCTTTTGCGTCATAGCCGCTGCGCTCGAAATGCCGCTGGGCACCCGATTGCATCATGTCATAGGCACGTTGGTCGCCGAACGCCTTCCACTGCACCATGTTCTGCGCAAAAGCGGCAAAGGCCCGCTCTCCGGATTGCCCTTCCCCGAAGTAGCTCGTGCCGAGTTTACGCAGCGCGTCGCCCTGCGCAAAACCATGGATCGCTGTCGTTGCGGCGTTGCTGCGGATCGCGCGCGCGGTGGCAGGATCGCTCAGATCCCGTCCGACAAGCGCAGGGGACAGCCCGCCCAGTTCCCGCGCGGCATCGGTCCGCCCCAAGCCGAATGCCGCAGTCCCCGCCGCGCCGCCGCCGTGCTCGCCCATGACGGTTCCGGCGGCCCCAAACGCCCGGTCGAGGCCAAAGCTGCTGCGTTCGCCAAAGTCACCGAATCCTGACGAAGCCGAACGCCGCGCCTGGGTACCGCCGGCAGAAGCCTGCGCTTCGAGCGCGGAGGCATAGCCCTCGCTGGTGCCCACCGTCGCCGCCGCCATGCTGCCCTGACCCTGCACGCCGAGCATGCCCGAGGTGAAGGCAGTGAACATATTGCCGGAGAAGCGGAACACAGTGAAGACGAAGGCGCCGGCAAGGCCCGCCGCCGCGGTCCGGAACGAGCCGAAGATCGCGAGCGCCTTCATCGCCGCCGATGGCGCGAGGATCCAGCTGTCGGCCGCGACATTGGTGGCGCGCAATTCCGCCAGCACGTCCATCGCGCGCGCCAGGGTCAGTTGATAGATACCCGCGTCGATGACGCCCCATAGCGCCACGAACACGAACAGCCCCAATGCGAAGCTCGCGACCCTGAGGTTGATCGGCGTCAGGATGAAGAGCAGCGCAATCGGCATCATCATGAGCATGATCGCAAAGACCGAGGCTCGAATGGTCGGCATCCATTCATTGGCGGTTGAGAGCGTCGCCAGGCCGTTGGATTCGATCGCCCGGTTCGCCATCACCCGCGCGGTCGCCGCCGGGGAATCCTCGAACAGGACGTCGCCGACGGTCTGCCCCAGCAGGACGTTTGTCAGGAACTTCTGCCGGCTCATCGATTGCCCCAGCATCATGTCGCCGAGCGCGTCGATCTGCTGGCGACAGCGGTCACGCTGGGTCGCCTGGGTCACGTCGAAGCCGGTACGGGCACAGACCTGGTCGCTATAGGCGTCGAACAACGTGCTGTCAGCTAGCCGATCCGCAATATAACCCCAGGCCGCATCGCAGCTCATCGTCGTCCCGGCCTTGTCACTTGCGGTATAGACCGTCGAAAATGTCGCCGGGCCGGCCATCGCCGCGAACGAGGCGGGAAGGTCGGTCGAGGTCCGGAAGAGCTGATCGTCATCGACGCCATAGGCGGGCGAAACACGCGCCACCGGATAGCATTGCCGCACATAGTCTTTCACTGTCGCATCAAGGAACGTGTCGACGATCGGACTGCGCGGACTGACCGCGTTCAGGAACAGATCGAAGGCATGACCGCCGGCACCGAACTCCAGCTTCGCGTCCGGATCGGTGGTGTTGTCGTCGAACGTCTCGGCAAGCGCGCGCTCCATGAGGTTGGTCACGCCCGCGACCAACACGATGAGATTGGGCACATCGCCGACCGGCTGGTAGGCGTTGCGCACCCGGTCATAGATGTGGACCGTGCCGGTCGTGGCAATCATCCCCACGAACAGGCCAATGCCGATCAGCATCTGGAAGCCGAAGGCGACAAGGCCCATGCCGGAACCCTTGATGCTTGCCAGCACCGCACCCATGGCGATGCCGGCCACCGCGATGATCACGACCAGCGTCTCATAGCGCGGATCGCTGAAGATCATGGCGACGAGGTGGAAGGCATCGACCGTTTCGGCAAAACCGTCCCAGGTATGATAGCTGGCATCGATCGCCAGCGCAGGCGTGGCGCCCAGAAAGCCCAGGAGAGCGACTAGGAGGCGGATGAAGCGGCGCATGACGATCCTCACCGGTTGCGATTGGCATTGGCGCCCGCGGCGTCGCGGGCATCCCGGTCGCGCTGGCGCACGACGCCGGCATAGCTCGCCGACAGGTTCGCCTGGCTCATCGCCGCCATGTAGGACTGGCGCATCTGCGCACGCTGACGCAGAACCTCGTCGCGCAACTCGCGCAATTGCTCGATGCCCTTGGTCAGGATGCGGGTCTGGCAGATGTTGGTGTTCTCGGCATCAGCGGCACCCGCGGTGGTCGCACCGCGCTCCGCATTCTGCAGCGCGAAGTCGATCGACCGGGTGAGGTCGTTGAGCATCTGATAGGCAAGGGTGAGCGCGACCAGTTCGTCAGTATCGGCGATCACGCTGTCGGTCAGGCCCTGCCGCACACCCCATTCCAGAAGACGATAGACCGGCAGGGTCCGCACATTGGCGACGAACTGCTTTTCTTCAGTGGTCAGTGCTGACCGCGTCCGGATCTTGGCCGCGACCGTCTCCATCCTTTCCCGCGCCAGCACCAACGCCCCGCGTCCGGCGCCGTTTACCGAGCAATCCGCGGCGGTCGCGGGGATGTTGAGCGCACGGGTCGGGACGCGGCCGGTCAGGAAATCGTCGGCGCTCTCGGTATCCTGGCGCGGGCAGGCGGGAATGGCCGAGAAGATCGGCACCTTGTCGTTCGCATCCCAGCGCATGTAGACGTCACCCACCCGGGCACGCATCACGCCGGCCCAGTCGGATGCGCCGACCCGCGCCGCGGCATGCGCGAGCAGCGAGCCGGTCTTGAAAATGTCCGTGACCTCCGCCGGGCAATTGGCGAGCGCGTCCTTCAGGTCCTCGGTTGGATTGCCCTTGTTGGCCTGGATCTTCTCGCGGCTCTGCTGCCAGCTATTGGCATAGCCTTCGCGGATCGACTTGTAGCCGGTCATCTCCTCGACGATGCCGGACATGTTGTCGTCGCCCTTGGCGATCTGGACCATGCGGTTGGCGAGCCGGCAGTCGTTCACCTGGATCGAGTTCAGGAAATTGGTCGCCGCCTCCATCTTCGAGAGGATATTTCCCATCTTCTCGTCCAGCGTTTCAAGAAGATACTGGAAGGCGACCGCCGGCGCGGCCTGGAGGATCGTCTCCAGCTTCTGCACCAGATAGTCGGGGTCGAGAAACGACATGCCGCCCAGAAACATGTCGATGCCGCCGCAGCCGGCCTTCACCTTGGGCAGGGTCAGGCTCATCAGATAATCGTCATGGACATCGACCCGGCCGGACATTCCGCCCGCGGTCACATAGCCGCGGGTCTGGTCCTCGAAGCTGCCCGGCGAGGTGTAGGTAACATTGTCGAACCAGCTCTCGGCCCAGCTTTGCGCATGCGCTGGAACGGCCTGGCCACACGAGGCGGCGATCAGGCAAAAGGCAAGGGTCGAACGACGAACATGATGTCCCATGGCAGGCTTCCTGGTGAGGAGGAAGGGTGACGCCGCCCCGCCATGATCAGCGTCCCTTCGGGCTGGAGGAGGCCGGCGCCCTCACGCCGACGATCCCGGTGAATTTCGACATGGCGCGCACACCGACAGCAGCCCGGGCGCCGTTGAGCATCCGGGCGGCAAGCCAGGCATTGCGCGCGATATTGGCTTCGTGATTGGTGCCGATCGCAATGGGCACCATGCGGTTCGGGTCGGTAACGGGTCGCACCCAGGCAACAGGGTTCCCGACCCACGGGAGACCGAGCCGACCCGAACGGAGCATCGCCTCCTGTGCGCCGATGGTCCGAACCTGCCAGCCGTACTGCGCGCGGAATGCCTGAAGTTTTGTCCAGAGATCGCCGCAGGGCAGGCAGTCCGGCGCGGTGCTGATCTCGATCACGTAAAGCGATGCCTGGCTACGCAGCATGGTCTGGAAGTCAGGGGGAAAGTCACGGGTGACCGGTACACGGGAAAGCCACAGGCGCAGGTCGGCGGGCGTCGATACCGGATGGACTGCGGCCCGCATCGCCGCTTCCCGGCTTATCTGCTGGGCATCGCCGATCACGGGCACCGCCAGCCAGGGCAGGATCACCATGGCTGTCGTAAGCCGAACTCGCCCGTGGCGCCTCACGGCCTGGGCTCCCTTGCATCGATGAGATCACCGCCCAGCACGCGCGGATCGGTCGAAGAAACCGGCCCATTGGCCAGCGCGTCGAAGAACCCGTTCTCTTCGCCGGCACCGGTCAGCCATTGCTCAGGCCGGATATCGCCGCTCAGCAACCTGACCGCCTGATAGGCCATCTGCGCAATGTTGGGATAGGTTTCGACCCCGGCGGCGATCACCATGCGCTGGGCACTGTTCCTGCGAATGACCATGGTGGTGGGCGTCACTTCGACCCCGAAACGTTGCCCCAGCTCGGGTTTGCGGTCGAGGTCCATGAGGCTGACCTGCCAGCCCATCTCGTCCTGGAAACGCTGCACGATCGGCCACTGCACCTTGCAGTAACCGCAGGAGGTGCGGGCGAACATGACCAGCGCGAACTCTCCG
The DNA here is from genome assembly GCF_056790315.1 of Sphingobium sp. VMM. NCBI lineage: Bacteria > Pseudomonadati > Pseudomonadota > Alphaproteobacteria > Sphingomonadales > Sphingobiaceae > Sphingobium > Sphingobium sp. VMM. The sequence goes on along the minus strand of NZ_JBXGSI010000033.1, from coordinate 18,761 downwards.
GCATGCGCGCGCAGATACTGGCGGCGCACCTGGTCCTTCTGCGCGCCGAGCGCATCGCGGGCCTCGCCGACCAGAGGATTGGCGGCTCTCGCATTGAGCTCGGGATGGGTCAGCATGGCAAGCTGGGTGACGCCGGCGAAGGCACGGGCCTTGCGCCGCGCGAAATCCTGCAGGCGCCAGAAATCGGCGACGGCGTCGATGGTGAGCACGGTCGCGGCATAGTCGCGCTGCTGTTCGATCAGTGTGCGGATCTTCGGCGGTGTCCAGGTCGCCAGTTCGGCCATAGGCGGGATTACCGGCTTCACCAGAGCTTGCGCGTCGGGCTTCTTCTGCTCTGCCGTGGGCGGTGCCTGGTACCACCAGTAGCCGCGCGCTTCGCGATCCGCGGCTCCCGTGGATTGCGCGGCCGCCGATCCTGCCAGGAGAAGGGCCGCGCCTGCTATCGTAGCGAGCCGTTTCACAGCAGCTTCTCCATCCGGGTGAGGCGATCGATGGCGACCGGACCATAATAACGGCTGTCATATCCGTCGGGATGGCTCGACCCGACGAAGATCATGCCTTCCGGAATATTGGGGCTTGCCGGCTGCCAGTGGCTGAGCGCTTTGCCGCTGCGCGTCGCAGGCTTGCTGACACCCACCAGCCGGTCATTGCAATAATACCAGCCATTGCGGCCCGGGCCGAGACTTGCGGGTTTCTCGACCATTACGATCCGGTCGCCAGGCATGCACAGCGCATATTTGGTGACGCCGACGGGCCTGGGACCGGCAATCGCATCGGCGAGCGTGAAGGAGACGAGATCGCCGCGATGCACAGGCCCGGAAGAGCGGTGCACCACCCAGGCATCGATCGAAGGCGTCATGACCAGGGTGATCTGCGGCATCGTTACCCAAGCGAAAAGGCCGATCGGCAGTACGATCCCATAGGCCTTGAAGAGCTGGGCGGGCCGCGCCGGTTGTCCAAGACCGCTCGCGCCCAGCGCTACGGCCGCCCGCAGCGGCAGATCCTTGAGGTCGCGCCACGCGCGCTTACCGCCGTGCCAGATGAGCGAGAGCATCCCGCACCTCCTCCCTGCCGCCGAGGCGGCCATATTCCTCGAGAAGCCCGGACAAGGCGGCATCGCCCTGAACCAGATGCGCCGAACGAGGGCTCGCCTCGTCGCGTTGGCAATAGGGGAGCGTCGGATCGCCGGGGATCATCGCCAGCGCGGGAACCCGGGCGACGCCATGTTGCCGAAACACCAGCGGATCGACGATCAGCTGCACGTCCCGCATGGCGCAGGCCGGGCCTTCGCAGCCCGGATCGCGCCGCAGGATGGCGGCAGACAGCTTCGCCATCGGCGCCACTTGCCGCATCCCGCCCGGCATCCCGCGAAACGCCATGACCCCTCCGGCACTTTCGAGCTGCCCGGCATATGTGCGCAATGTCTCGATCGGCATCGACGAGGACACGAACAGGACCGGCACCCAGCGTTTGCTCATGCCGGGCGAAACCACTCCGGCCAGCGCTGCCTGTTCCGGCTGCTCCAGCCCGAGCGCCTGCGCAATCCGGCGACTGGCGGCGTCGCGCTCAGCTACCAGGCGCTCGCGGGCGTCGGCGATGTCTGCCTGCGCGCGTTTCGCCATATCCGGATCGTTCCTGCGTGCCTTGAGCCCCTCGAAAGCCCTGCGCTTCGCTGCGGCGTCGGGCCTGGCAGGCAGAACGGGCGAGGGGACGGACGTGGCCTTCACCTTGCCGGCCGCGCGTTTCATCCGCTCCAGCGCAGCTGCGCCTTCATCCTGGATGCGCGCGCGGGCATTTTCGTTATCCGGTTGATCGCTCCCGGCCTGCTGCTCAGCGGCCCAGACCGAAGCGGGTGCCGATAGGGGCGCAAGCATGAGCTCTGCCAGAAGCAGGGCGCGCCTAGTTGCTGATCGTCTGCACATAGGCATCGATCTTGTCCTTCATGTCGATCTGGATTTCGGATTGGGCGCGGGCTTCCACCTCCGCATAATATTCGGAGAGGTCCATCCGCGAGAAATCGAGCGCCTGGAACTCCTCGGGCGTGAAGCCCCGGCAATAGGGGTTCTTCGGCGTGCCCCAACCGATGGCGTTGAAGGCCTTCAGCTGCGGACGCCCCTGTTCCTGTATGATCCGGCCAAGCTTGGTGTTGAAGCAGCAATGGCCCCGGGCCTTCTGCACGCAGACCCCTAAGATCTTCGAGGAGCAATAGCTGCCGACCTCATGGCACATGCCTGAACCGCGCAGCATGCCCACTTCCATATCCTGTTGATCACAGCCCTGGAGCAGCACCTCGATCATGAAATTGACCGCGAGGCTGATTGCGATCGAGGTGGGATCGATGCCGACGATAATCGCATTGGCGCCGGCGCTGGCTGCCTGGCTCGCGGTCGCGCCTGCCTTGAAGGCTGTGTAGGCGGCTTTCATGCCGGTGAAGACGCCCTTGGCGACCGCGATCTTGGTCGAGATGGACGAGATCGAGCCGCCCATGCCGTCTTTTACGATCTTGCCCTTGTCCTTGCAGCAATTGGAGAAGGTCGTCTTGAGGCCGGCAGGACGGCAACGTGCGGCGCGGCCGGAAAATATCTCGATCGTGCCCAGGCAATTGCCCTCGGCATCGACGGCGCCATCGGCTTCGACACCTGGATCATCGACCGCCGGGTCATCGACGATCGGGTTGGCGCTGGTGTCGATGCAGGCATTGGCCGAGCAGGCCGGCGCGCCGCCACTGGCCGGCACCTCGCAGCCATATTGATCGCCAAGCGGGCAGTGCAGGGCGCCTGAGACGTCGGCCTCGCACATCGTCTGGCCGATCGGGCACATCCAGCCGCCCGATGCCGTCAGATGGCAGCTCGCCGTCTCGCCATCATCGGCCGCATCGCCATTGCCGTTGAGGTCGACCGCGCACAACTGCTGCGCCGCGGCTTTCGACGGGCACAATAGCATGCCTGCCATCAGCATCAGGGCTCCGGCGAGCAGGGATATACGCGCGCTCATCGCACGCTACTCGTGCAGACGAGGTCAGCGCCGCCCAGGCGCACGGTTTGCATCATCACCGCCGCCTCGGGGAAATCGTCGAGGCAGCCGCAGCCCTGCACGAGTTCCTCGCCTTCACCGGCCGGGCAGACATTGCTGTCCTGGCACGCGTGATAGACATAGTCCCAGCCCGTCGGACTGGTCTGCTTCGCGCCGGTCACGCCGTCGGGCGCGGCGGCCGTGTTGACCATTGCCTTGCGGGTCTTGCAGATCGGCTCGCAGGCATTGACGCTGCCGCGGTCGGGCAGGGCAAAATTGCGCGTCGTCAGGCTATAGCTCCCGTCGGCGGTTTTGACCCGGTCAGCGAGCAACGTCTCGGTCGAATGATCGATGATATAGGCGCCGCGCGAGACATCCGGTTGCGCCGCCTGTCCCAGGTCCACTTTGCACCGGTAACCACGCTCACGCAGGAAGAAGTCGCGGGTGATCTGGAAGGAACAGGCGCCCGTTCCGAAAAGCCGGGTCTGCGGCAAGGGCGACAGGCCGGTGTTGACGCCGCTGCGGAAGGTGGCGACCCCGTCCACCACTTCGTCCTGCAGCCGGCATGTATCGTTCGAGGCATAGGCGCCGCAGGTATCGACGAGTTGCTCGGTCGTCTTGCAGCCGGCGTCCACATTGGCCTCGATCGACGCATAGGCTTCGCCGCCATCGGCGACCGCGACCCGCAGCCAGATGTCGTGATCGCCCTGTGTCATCCGCGAGGTGAGATCAAGGCCGGGGTAGACATAGAAGGCGCCCTTCTTCTCGCATTTGCCGGGCGGCAACCCCATCCCGGTCCAGCTTTGCGGACCCGAACCGACCAGTTCGCCATCGACACGGATCTGGGCCCAGTCGTCAGCGCCGAAGCGGGTCAGCAGCACCTGTTGGAGCCGATCGGCCTCCTTGACCCGCAACGTCATGTGGAAATCGAAGATCGAGCAGGAGCCGCCGGAAAGGCTGTTGTCCGCTGGCGAACCCATGAGGAACGTCAGATTGTCGGCGCTCGAGGCATAGGTCGCATAGCCGCCCGAGACCCGATCGATGATCTTGTCCGCGGTAATTTCCTCCTGCGTGATCTGACGGGTGATCGTGCAGCTACGGCTCACTTCGGAGGTGCCGGCGCCGGTCGACGAGGCCGACAGCGCCTGGAAGACACTGCTCGCCTCTGCGGCGGCATAGGCGTCGCCGGCAATGGCGTTCGGATTGGCCTTGTACGCCGTGGCGCCGATCTGGGGCTGCGCCGCGCAGGCGGTCGTCTGCGCGCCGGTGTAGCGGATCACCGGCCCGTCGATGGATGCCTGCGCAATGCCGATCCGCGCATCGCCGCTGGTGAGCGCGCCGACGACCCCGCCGCCAAGGTCCTTCAGCACTGAGGCCATGTTGCCCCAGACCAGATTGCTGCCGCAGCTATTGTTGACGCAGTAACAGCCGGCGAGATCGGTCAGTTCGACTTCGCTGAGCTTGAGCGATCCGGTGGCAGAGGTATCCCAGCGGAAGAAGCGGCAGGCGTCCCAGGTGCCGGGCGTACAGGAGATGATCCCGTTGGCGCAGATGCCCGAGGCAGGAACGGGCAGGGTCAGCGCCTCGTCAAAACTGCCGTCGAGATCCCTGTCGCGCGAGATGCTGAGCGTGCCGATGTCGCCGGTCGCATTGGGCTGGGCGAGCAGTTCCAGCATTGTCGCGCTTTTCTGGCAGGCCAGGTTGGGCGTGAACGTCTTAGAGGAATCGATCGTGCTGATCGTCTGCCCGGCAAGACCCGGGGTCACGTAATTCTCGAGAATGGCATCGCTGTCCGCGCTTTTTTCGCGCGCGGCGGCCGCGGCGGCACGAGCCCGGTCTTCCGCCGTCTGCCCATAGGAAGGGATGGGCAGGCACAGCGCTGCGACAAGAGCGAGGGCAGGACGCCTCATGGCCGGATCTCGCTCGGTATGATCAGCCGGGAACCGCGGCGCAGCCGGAACAGAAGCACCCCGCCAGCGGGCGCGGTAAATTCCGCGCGGAACACCGCCTGTCCTTCGAAAACGGTCAGCGTGGCCACGACGACAGACGGCGAGGAGGGGCGCACCGCCTGTCCATCGTCTGTATTCACGGCCACGCCGACCGCCCGACCAGCGCCGCAGGGGGGATGCGACGCTGGTCTAACCGCAAGAGGAACACCCGGCGCAATGGAATGACGGGCAAGCCATCGGCTGTTTCCGGGCGATTCCACGCGGTGAGGGAAAGACGGACCGGTCATGGCGTCGATACCCCGGCGCAGCAGATCGTCTTTTCGAACAGCATGAACTGGGCGTTGTCCTTGCCCGGAGCGTGTTTGGCGCTGGTCCACAGGGCGCCGGGACGGCCGACATTGACGCAACTGCCGCCCTTGACCGGCTCCATCAGCTGGAACTTGTAACGGCTCTTGGTCCAGACGGGCTGGGGAATGAAGGAACAGCCATCTGCCGAACTGACGGTGAGCGCGCCGAGCCGGCCCATCATGAACACGCCGCGGGCGGCAAGGCCGGCCCAGGCCTCGACGCTGTCCCCGAAATGAATATCGCCCGCGATCGGATAGGTCGCGCCCCAGCTACCCATGCACCAGAACAGCGGATCGACGACCTTGCCCGCGGCGGCCGCGGCGCTGTCGGCCATGCAGGCAAGCCCCGCCGCGGGATTGCCGAACAGGATCGCCTCGGGCTGGATGATCGCGCCCAGTGTCGCCGACTGCCAGGTCGGCAGGACCTCGGTGATGAGCGCGACATCGAAGCCATCATCCTCGATGCAGGGCAGGTCGGTGAACATGTCGAGCATCTTCCAGACCGGGGCGATATAATAGTGCATCTGCGCGAACATCTTGCGGGTGTTGGTGCCGTCGGCGAGGCTGCTCTGGCTCCCCTGCAGCTTGCCGCCGGTGGGCATGATGTCTGCGCCAAGCGCCATCATGCAGCCCGGCTCGGTCACGACGTCGACCATGCGGTTGGGCGACCAGAAACTGACCTTGACCCCGAACCAGAAAGTCACGCCCTTGCGGCACGCGCACAGAGGCTTGGAAGCCGATTGTGCGTCGAGCGCCTTGCCGAGCGGATCGCTGGGTCCGATCTTCACGCCGCCGATGGTGATCGGGAAGATGCAGTTCCAGCGTACCTTGGTGATCGGGTTGAAGACCGTGCCCGCCTCGCATTTCGAGGCATGGGCCGGAGCAGCGAGCGCCAGCGCGGCGAAACCGCAACCCAGCGCCAGCAGTCGGCGAAGGGACAATCCTTTCATCGCGCGCCCCTCCGGTCTGTCTTGCTCCTGTCGACCTCGGTCAGCACCAGTTTCTGTCCGGCCTGCGCGACGATCACCGGCGCTACCGTCAGCCCAAGCCGTGCCTTGACGCGCTCCTCAAGCAGGAACAGCGCCCGGCCATGGCGTTCACCAAGGGTGATTGCGTCGGCATCGCGGGGGCCGCCAGCTGCGAGCAGGATGAAATCCGCAGGGCGCGCAGTGCGCAGGGCCCAGTCGAGCTCTGCGGGATGGACGACGATGAGCCGCTGCGGCAGCGACACATAGCTGAGCGGATTGAAGCTGTAGCCCTTCGCGTAAAGCAGCTTGCCGTCCTGCAGCCGTATATCCTGGTCGAGCGTATAGAAGGGAATCACCGTGCGATTCCGGTCGGCGCGCGCGATCCCAAGCGTCGCCGCCTTCATCGCAGGCCAGCGTTCACGCGGACCGAAGGCGGCTTTCATGTCGGGAACCTGCGTTGCCCGGCCTTCGATCTCGCTTAGCGCATCGGGCTCGGCGATCGGCCAGGTGCGGCCTATCGTGCTCGTCTCCGCATGGAGCGATGACGCCATGAGCATTCCGGCCATAATCGCCATCGCAGTGCGGGCGCACAGGACAGGAGAGCGAGCGAAAACTCCGCGCTGGGATCTAGCGGCCATGGCGCCGCCTCCAATAGGGCTGGGAGCTCTGGCGATCCTCGCCGAGGGCGGCGCTGATCAGCGCGGCGGTGGCGATGATCGCAGTCATGACCACGAGCAGGCGGAACAGTCCCGGCACCTCCGGCAGCTGCCAGGCGATGAAGGACTGGACCAGCAGCAGTCCCTGGCTTCCGACGATCAGGCGGATTGGCCCCGGCGCAGGGGTAGAGGAGAAGATGCCGTTCATGGCCGCCTCCAGCGCCTGGCGAAGGCACGAACATGCCGGGCCAGCGCATCCCAGCGAACGAGGATGAGGCCTGTCGAGCCGGCGCCCATGCCGGCGCAGATGCCGACAACGATCGCGCCCTGGAGCGGCGCGCGCAGGCTCCAGGCTGCCATGAACGCAAAGAGCGCCGCGACAACCATGCCGGTGCTCACCAGGATCGTGTAACTCACCCTCGCGAACCGCCGTTCCGCTTCGATCACGGTGACGATCGCATGTGCCACCGCCGCGATTCCCAATGCCTGATTGTCGAGCCTGCGCGCATAGGCGAGGAGCGCGTGGATCTCGGCGCTGGGGATCTCGGCGCCGGCTTCAAAGACGGTTTCGAAGTACTCATCATGGTCCGGGTTCATCGCGCCCTCCACTGCGACAAGCGCGAGAAGAGCATCCCGCAGGCGCCCGACAGGCCGATCAGCAGCATGCCGCTTGCAAAGCAGGCAGCCGCCACGATAAGCCCTGTGCGAACCGTCTGGAGCAGGGGCTGCTCCAGCGCGAGACCCGCCGCGATCACGAGCCCGCCCATCATGCAGGTCTCGATCGCCACCAGGCGCAGCCGCCACTGGAACGCGGCTGCCTCGGCGCGCTTTGCGACGCGGGCTTCGATGATCGCCTCGATGGCGGGGTCATTTTCCCAGTCGATCGCCAGCTGGTCGGGATGGGGTCTGGACTTGGGCATCATGCCGCCCTCCCGGCCTGATAGGCACGGCCGCCCAGCACCTCGACCGGATCGACGCCGGCCAGTTCGCAAACAGCTTCCAATGGATTGCGGCCCGCGCGCACGAGTGCCTCGAAGGCGGCGACCTCGTTGGGCGCGGAGGTATTGATCCAGTAGCTGAAGGGGTCGACCACCAGCCGGGCAATGCCGAGCCCCAGGGGGCTGTCGATGAACACCTCGGAGTAATTGGGCTTGGCGTTGCGGACCGATTTCAGCAGGTCGAGCACGAAGCCCGAATAGTCGAGGATCTTGTTGTCGACCGCCTTGTCGTAGGTGGAACCCTGCAGCAGGAACCGGGTCGCGGCATTTTCGAGGATCACCTGGCCCGTACCGCCGAAGAGCAGCAGGTCGTTCATGCTCTGAAGGACGATGCCGAAGCTGCCCTGATATTTGCGCGCGCGGCGATAACCCTGGCCGAACGCCTCGGCGAGGCGCGAGAGATCCTGCCCGTCGCTGCGCGTCATGAACTGCGCGGCTTCGTCGCACAGCACGAAGCGGGGCTTGTCGCGCGCCGAGAGGTAGAGTTCCTGGGTGACGGCGTTCACCACCACCATCACGATCACGTTGAAGAGGTCGGGGAGCGCCTTCAGCCGTTCGAGTTCGAGCACCACGAATTCGTCGCGGGATATGTCGAAGGTCGAGGGGCCGTTGAAGAAATGTCCATAGGCGCCCTGCGACCCAAAATCGCGCAGGTTGAACGCCAGCTCGCGTGCGACCGGAACGAGATGATCGACGCGGTCGAGATCGGAGACCGCATTGTCGGGATAGCGGCCGAGCCAGTCGCGCACGGCATCGATGCCGTCCTCGCCGCGCCCGCTATCGACGGTCCACTGCACCGCTGACTTCAGCAGGTTCCATTCCGACGTGCTTACCGGCTTGCGGGTGGAGGCATTGGCCATCTCGGCGACGATGGCGACCGCCATGGCGATCGCCGACTGCTTGTCCTCGCCGTCGAGCGCGAGCCCCATGTCGAAAGGATTGAGGACCAGGCGCTCCTCGCCGATGTCGATGTAACGGCCCGAGCAGAGCGTGCAGAGCTTGCGGTAGCTGCCACCGATATCGATGATGCGGATGAGCGCGCCTTGCGCATAATATTGCTGGCAGAGGTTATTGAGCAGGAAACTCTTGCCCGCGCCGCTCTCGGCCGAGACGATGAAATTGTAATTGTTGATGCGCGGGTCGAAGAGATCGAGCGTGATAAGCTGACCCTTGCGCCCGACATAGAGCAGGGCAGGGCGGCCGCCGCCGCGAAAATCGGTCTGCACCGGCGCCATCAGCGTCGCGGCCTTCACCGGCATGCGGAAATCACGCTCCAGCAGCTTCAACGTCCGCTTTTCCGGGTAGAGGCCGAAGGGCAGGCTGGCGGCGAGCAATACCGGCAGCAGATAGCTCTCCTCCTGCACCATGAAGGGCAGGGGTTCGGATTCCCACAGCCGCTTGGCCCGCGCGGCCATTTCACGCGCCTGGGCGCTGTCGCGGCCGAACACCCACACCGTCGGGATCACCGAGACGAAGCGGCTGTTCGACGCCTCGTCGAGGATCCAGCCGATCTCCTCGATCTGCTTGCCGACCTCGACCGCGAAGCTGCCCGCCGCCTTCTGAGCCGAGAGGATCTGCGCACGCTTGTGGATCTCGAACTGCGAATGATCGAACAGCACTGAGAGACAGTAGAGGAACGGCCCGCCGATCTGGTCGCTGTCCTCGGCGCTCCCGCGCATACCCCCAAGCAACCGGTTCGCCCGCTCTGCGGTGATGCGGCGGGCAGGGGCTTTGGGCGTCAGGCAGCGCGCGACCTGGTTGCCGAGATAAACCTCGGATCCCTCGAAACAAAGGTCCGGCCCCGCTTCGATGATCTGCCGCGCGATCGACGGCGCCGGCATTCCGCCCACGCTTTCGCTCAGGAACACGCCAGGGGCGGGCGCGAAGACACCGTTGAAGATCCGCCGGTAGAAGCTGACCAGTTCATCGGGCGGCAGGCGCCGGATGCCCATCTTCGCCAATTGCTCCTCGACCTGGCGGCGCAGGTCCGCGCCGAGCTTCGCCCGCGTCTTGATGACAAGGAACAACCGGAAATCGCGCACCGGGATCGAATGCAGCGCATCGAGGCCTTTGGTGCCCGAACGCAGATACTCGGCTGTCCGCCGGGCAGAAGCCTGGACCAGCGGATCGGGCCGCACCTTGAGATCGAGATAGGCGTCGAGCGCCGGGTCGATCAGCGGATCGGCGAAGGTGATGAGCTGGAGAACCGTGCCTTCGGGAAAATGGATGTTGAGAAGACCGAGCAGCGCTTGCTGCACATGGGCGAACATATAGGCCGAAGGGACAAGCTCCCAGGCCTGGCCCCAGCCGTCGTCGATGCACAGGAAGGCTTCTTCCTCCTCGACCCAGGCGACCATCGGCAGGAAGTCCGAATAGGCATCGCGCGTCACCGCGGCGCGCAGGCGCTGATAGCTGAGGCTGCCGCGTCCACTCATGGCCGGTTCTCCGGAGCGAGGCTGAGCGGCATTTCCGGGGCCGGAGCCTCGACGCTTCCTCCGGCGGGTTCGCGCATTGTCCGCAGCACCGGCGGGGCCGGCGTTCGGCCGCCCGGTTCCACCAGATAGTCACCGACCACCCAGGCCGGCCGGTCGATGATCGAATAGACATAGCGCGCCATGTAGAGGCGGTCGGGCCGCTGCTTGTCCGCATAGGGCAGGATCACTGTGCGGATCGTGCGCGATGGGCGCAGCATGGGCGAGCCGGGGCCCTCGATCAGCGCGCCGACATTGCCTTGTCCGCTCTGGGGAGCGACAGCATCTGTCGTCGTGGATCCACTGGCACCGCTGATGCGCGCGGGCGCCTTGCCCTTCCTTTGCTCCGCGAGCATCTTGCGATCGTTGGTGACGGCAGGATCGGATTTCGAGGCACGACCGGCAACGGCGTCGGCATAGGCCTGGTCGGGATGAATGCACTGGCCATGGTCGCTGTTCTTGCAGGAGAATTTCTCGCTGTAGGGCGACATCACCGACCCCACCGTGGCGCAGCCCGCGAGCCCGAGCAGCGGCAAGGCGAACAGCGGCAGCGCGCTTAGCGTAGTACGGCAAGCCCGCATATGGGCGACAAACGGATGTGGCATGGTGCCTCCTGTGGTGGCGCGCATCAGAACTTCACTCCCGCGCCGGGTTTGATCTCGAGCGTCGCGCCTTCCTGGATCACCACGACCACGTCCTTGGCGGCGCCCACCTCGACAATGGGACCGGCCTGACGGGCGAGATCGAGATAGAAATCGGTCAGCTTGTCCGAGGATTTGGCGAGGCCGCCGGCAATGCCGGTTTTCGCCGCGTCGCCGGCATCGAGCGTCCGCACGGTTCCGAGCGCAGATGTCGAGGTGTTGCCGAAAGTGCTTTCGACCGATTGCGAAATGCCGCTGATGGTCCCGGCGATGAAGGCGCGCGCCAGCGTGGCGCCGGCCCGCGTCACCACCTTGCCCGACAATCCCTTCTTGCCGTCGGTATCGACGAAGAAGCCCTTGACCGGCTGATCGACCACCGAGTGCTCGTCGAAATCGACGCAGGACAGCGATACGAGCTGGACCTCGACCCGTTCCTTGGCAAGGCTGCCGGTGGCGTTGCCGATGATAAAGCAACCACCCAGGTTCGCCTTCACCTCATTGGGCAGGACTGCAGGCGCCTGCACCCGGGCGATGATCGGCTCGGGGTTACTGGTTGCGTCCCGGCTTGCCAGCGCGTCGATCCCCGTCAGGAGCCGCGCTTTCATGAAACCAGGCGGTAAATAGATCGTCCGATTCTTTTTTTTGGACGAGGCTGAACCATCAGCTGCGCCCTGAGGCCCGCTTGCGCCCACGACCTGGCTGGTCGCAGTCCCGATCGCGCCGACCGTCTTCTCGACCGGCGGTGCGGGAGGCGCGGGCGGGGCGCTCGGCGCTGAGGGCGGCGCCGGGAGCTTGTCCGCGTCCGCGCCAATGTCACCGACGTCGGGCGGATAGGGAAGCGCAGGCGCGTCACCGGGCAATGCCGCCGGCAGATCGCCATCGACGCCTCCGGTTGCCTGGCCGCCCGGCGTTCCCGGGCCACGTGATCCGGGAACGACCTTGCCTTCCTCGATCGCGCTGACGCGGTCACCGAGCAGTTGCTGACCGTCGAGGACCTTCTTCAGGTCTCCGCGCAGCTTCACTTCGAGGCTGTCACCGCGCAGTCCCGCGCCCATGTTGAGCGAGGACGCAGGATTGGCTTGCTTGACCTCGTCCTTGCTGCCCGAGGCCATATAGAGGCCGATGCCCAGTGCGCCGACCGCAACGCCGACGGCGAGCTGGCGCGCGCGCAGCTTCTGCTTCGCCGACAGTCTTGCCCACAGCCCCTGCCAGTCGAACAGGGCCACGGGGCGTCTCGGTTCAGCCTCGTCCTCCTCGCGAGTGCTCCGTCCGGCAAGATGCGCCTGATAAGGCGACAGCGGCTCAGGGGCCTCGACAGGCCCATTGTCCTGCGCGCCGGTCATTGCCCGGTCCCCCGGCGCACCACCACCAGCCGGGCGCTTTCCCCGGCGTTGAGCCGCACCCGGTCAAGGGTCACGGCGAAAATGCGGGGCCCGAGCGCCGGATCGATCAATGACCGTTCGTCGAGTGTTACGGCTGCTGCGGCCTGAACCCGGTACTCCGAAGCCGAAAGCGCAGCGCCCTCTATGGCAACGCGGCGGCTTTCGGTGATCGAAACACCGGGCATCGCCGGAATCGGAAGCGTTCCGCCGGCGGGCGCGACCTCGCTGAACGAGGCGGGAATGCGATCGTCCAGCAGCGCCATGGTGATCGAGACCGCGCGGTCTTCATCGGCGAGCGCCGCCATCAGTTCATTATTGGCCTGCGCCCGTTGCCGGGCGCCCGGCATCAGCACCACCGTCTGCGCGGGGATCTCCGCCGGTTCCGCATAAAGCGGATAAGTCGCGCCGTTGCAGCTCACGAAGAATTCGGAAGGCTGGGTCACATAAGTGCGTGTGACCTGGCCCGCATCGTCGATCTCGTGGGCGAGGAACTTGATCCAGGCGTCCGCGCCGCCCTTTTCGACGGCGAGGCCCTTTTCGGCGGAGAATTTGATGTCCTCGATCTCGCCGCCCTCGCACACGACATGGTTGATGTCGCGGTTCGACAGCCGAATCCGGCTGGTCTGGTCGGGCAGCGCATGGATCGTTTGCGCTGATGCCGGCACTGCCGCTATCAGCAGGGAAAACATCAGCGCATGGCGCAACGGCGCGCGGCGCTCAGCGTGTTTCGGCATCGAACTGTTCCTCGGAAAGACGGGTCAGCCAGAAGCGGCCATTGTCGATCGCGTAACCGATGCGCAAAATGCCCCGGAATTCGCGGATGACACCGCCAATCACGCGGACCTTCTCGACCGGCACGACGATCTCATGGGCGGTCCAGCGGACCGGCTGATCGTTTCGGATATAGGTGGCAATCGACAGGGTCGGGTTGTTCGCCAGCTCGTCGAGTATGATGTTCAGGCTGTCGCGCATTGCGCCATAGGCGGAGGGGTGGACGAGCCCGAGCAGTTCCTGGAACTGGCGATCAGCCGAATAGGCCGACCAGGTGCCCGAGAGCGCGACGATGTTGCGCGTCATCGCGACGATATAGGCTTCGGACGGCTTGTTCCCCGAGACATGCAGGTCGCCCGTTGCGCCGAAGGGCACGATGATGGTCCGGGCGTTCTGGTTGGTCGTGTAGATCACCGCGCCCAGGACCGCCGTGACGCCGAACATCCCGGCGATGGCGACCTTGAGCAGCCGGTTCTCCTCGAACAGGTTCGCCGAGCCCTGCAGGTAGCGATGGATGCCGAAGCTTGCCGGTTTGCCCAGCAGCACATCCTCGGCATTTTGCTTGCGCGTGAAGAGACCCATGGCGCCTACTCGAAGAAGCGGGTCTGTGTGGGACCCGGATAATGGGGGAAGGAGACCAGGCCCCAGCGCCATGCGAGATGGGCGAGATAGCCTCTGGGCTTGGTCCGCTTCCACGGAATGAAAAGGAGAAGGGCGGCGATGAGCGCCCAGCCGACAAGTCCGCCTACGATCGCGGCCACGAACACGCTCGAGGTCGCGAGAAGGAACTCGTCCGATCCGAACCACAGAATCTGGACCGGCCGATGCAGATATTGCGGAAGGCGTTCGTCCACTTGCCCTTCTCCTCCTGCTTCATGACACCTGGGAAGGTGCCGGTTTCCGGGAACCGACCATTCGGCTCCCAGCACGTGCCGGTGCGAGTGCGTCTGGCCGGTCAGCCAGCGCGCAGCCGCACGCGGCGTCTCAGACGACCATCCCGAAGGTCTGGAGAATGGAGTCCGCCTTGATCAGGCAGACGGCCGCGACGATCGTCGGGATGCCGATCATGATGTTCGAGAAGAGGCGCGAGACGCCGAACAGGAAGGCGGCGACGCCGCCCACGAAGCCCAGGGGTCCCTTCACGCCCTGGTTCACGACGATATCGTAGATATCGTAGCCGAGGTCGCCCTGGGCCGGTGCCGAGAAGGCATGGGCAGGACCACCCACCAGGGCTATCACGCCCAAAGGGAGACCGAGATTGGCCACCGCCAGGGCCTTGTTACTCAATGTACGCATCATGGCATTGCTCCGAAAATGGAACCGTCCAACCCAAGCCTGCCGGCATCGAAGATTCGCTGTCGGCCGGGGCGTCGGTGGACGGCTCCATGAGCCCGCCGCCGCCGGCATCCTGGTTCATCCGTTCGCCCGCAATCGGGCGGGCCGGATGCCCTCCGAATTGACCTCATTCCGCCCCCTTCGGGCGCCCGCTGTTTCAGCGCCGCGCTTCGGACGCCGCCTTTGTGAGCGCCGGCTTCGCATGCCGGTCGAGGAACGCCTCGAGCTCAGCTTGCTGAAAGCCAGAGATAAGCTTGCCGTCGGCGATCAGCGTCGGCGTGCCCGACACCCCGACCTTCGCGACCAGTTCCGCGTCATCCGCAACCTTGTCGTGCCCTGCGGCGCATTGGCGCAGCAGCGGCGGTGTCTGTCCCGAATAGGCGGCCTGGAACGCTGCTTCGCGGTCGGGCGAGCACAGGATATGCTCTGCCTTGGCCGCCGCCGTCGGGTGGATGCCGCTCACGAAGAAGATGAGGCGCCTGATCGGCTTGCCTTCCGTCGCCTTCGCCTTCCAGAAGCGATCGAGCGCCTGGCAATAAGGGCAGTCCGGGTCGGTGAACTCGATCACCGTCGGTGCGTCCGCCGGGCCGATGGCCAACGCCTTGGTGGGGTCGATGGCCTTGATGCGCCGGGCCGCGCCCTGTTCCTGCGCTAGGGCGGTCAGATTGATGCCATTGCGGTCGTAGACTGTAGCAAAGAGCAGATGTTCGCTCTGCGGGGCAAAATAGATGATCTTTCCGCCCGCTATGGCCTGATAGATCGGTCCTTCGACCGGGGCGGCGCCGAAATCCTCGAAACGCAGGTTGGTAAAGGTCTGTTGCAGCTTGACCTGGGCTTCGGCAGCAGCGTCGCGAAGCGACGTTGCTGCCTGCGTGCGTGAGGCAAGCTCGAGCTCTTGGGGCGGTGCGCCTTGCGCTGCCGCGCCATGGAGAGGCATAGTGCCCGTCACGAGAGCGACGAGTATTGCCGCGGAACTGGAACGCGTTCTGGTCATGACCGCTAGTCTCCCTGAGTGGGGATGAGACGGACACCGGGCTGCCGATCGTTCGGAAATTCTCGCCCTTGCTGCCGTCTCGACACGGACTTGAGTGGCGGAACATCCTTTCTCTGCACAAGGGATGAGGAATCTCAGTTCCGGTTTAAGGCACTTCAGTTCCGGTTATCGGAAAATCACTTCCGCAAACCGGAAGTATATTTCCGGTTTCATCTTTTGTTCCTTGTCCCGGAATCGCTTGCGTAACGCGGAATCGGTAGACTCGCAGGCATATCGACCGCGAAAGAATCGCTGCCTGCGTCGGGAGAACGACTATGGGGAGTCAGCAGTCCAGGGCGTACAAGCTTCAACTGTCCGACGAGGGCATTCATCTGTTCCTGCAGTGCCATTGCCGGCTATGCCATCTCGCCGGAGATTTTCTGCCCTATGGAACGACGTTGTTCATAGCGATCGATCTTCTCCATCGATGCGCCGCGGACGATCTTATCGCCGAACTGCTCGACCCCAAGCTGGATCGTCTTGGCGGACGTAAGGTTCGGCATGTCGGCACGTCCAACGCCCTCTCACGCCTCGTCGACGACATTATCGAAGCAGTGCGCCAGTCGCAGGCCATCCATCCCTCGCCCCAGGTCTGGAGACTCTATCTCTCCGCCCTGGTCCACATGCAGGCGACCGAAGACATCAAAATCGTTCAGTGTTTCCGCGACATGCCAGTCAAGACCGGACGTCCTGCCCATCGTTCTGCGAGATAGTCGCGTAGGCGGGACAACTTCGAGCGGTTACCGGAAATTAGTCTCGCAGATGCAATGATCTGTGGCTTGACGATAGGTTTTATTTACAACAAATTGCCGCGAATAGGCGATGTGAGTTGGACTTTTGAGCCGCTGTCAGGGAGACCTGCAGATGACGCTTCAAAGTCCCCAAGCGATCGGTGGCGACATATTCTCATCGATCAAGGAGCTTTCCGGAAAGCTCGTCGAACGGTGGCGGCGCAGAGACAGAGTCTCTCAGCGCAGCCTGGGAAAAGCTGTCGGCCGTACTGAACGCTGGATTCGTGAACTCGAAGGCGGGGCCGGGACGGCCTCGCTTGAGGACCATATCCGCTGCGCGCATGCGTTGCGGAGGACGTCGTCTCACCTGTTCATTTTCCTCCTCGCAACGGAGCACAAGATGACGATACCTCATGAGCTTCTTCTCCAGGACGACCTGTGGGAACTGGAACGCGACATCATCGCGGCCGTGAGCCGCCATCACGCAGTCGCGGTGGCCCGCCTGGCTTCACGGGGCGGCACTGCTCCGCGGCCAGCTTGATGAACGGCGTCGTCCGGCATGTCTCCCGAGCCCGTCCTGGCCGAAAGGGCCTATCTGCTCCTCAAGGCCGATATCATGGCTGGGCGGTTCGCCTCGGGCGGTATCCTCAACGAGAGGGCGCTAGCCGCTGAATATGGTGTATCCGTGTCGCCCCTGCGGGACGCCGCACAGCGCCTGGTAGGGGAGCATATGCTCGAGATTGCTTTTGGCGGCGGCTATCGCTTGCCGGCGATTACACCCGACGCCTTGCGCGATCTCTACCGTTGGCACGGTCACCTGATACGCCTCATACTCAAGGCAAGCCGTCCGGCCGCTGCCTTCGAAGCGAAGCCCTATGCCGAGACGGAAGCGGATGGGCGCGCACTTGCGACGGCGGCGACGAACCTGTTTCTGGCTATCGCGCAGGCCTCCAATGATCATGAACATAGAAGGGCGCTTCGATCGGCGACGGAACGACTCCACATCGCCCGCGTCGGAGAAGTTCGGGTGTTGCGCAATCTACGGGAAGAGCTCCAAGCGGTCGGGATCGCGACCATTTCCGGTCGAGGTCCCGACCGTTTTGAGGTTCTTTGGGCCTATCACCGGCGACGAATTCGTCGCGTGGGCAGGATATGGGAAGCCATCTCTTTATAGCCATGGTAAATGAAATCAGATGGTTACATGGTGCCATCGTCGCCGAAAATGGCTTTCGCAAGGGACGGTACCGGTTAGTTGCGCACTCGCGACCTTATAAGATCGCTGATCACGCATTTCCTGATTTACCCTCCGGGAGCTGCAACTTCGCAGCATATCCAAGAAGGAGGTAAGTATGGAACGCGACAACCATCCGGAAACCGACCTGATCGACCTCGGCCTTGTGGTCGAAGAGACCAAGGGATCTGGCAGCAGATACAATGACGGAATCGGCGGCCTGCAAAATCAACCCGGTCTCGCGGACGACTGATGCGCGAGGGCACGTGAGCCCACTAGGGCACGCGTGCCCTTCATCCAGGAAACAAAGATGCAATTCATGCTCTGTGACGATCTTTGCTTTTGCAAAAGTGCTGGCGCCGTCATATTTCTAGATGCGCGCACTGGCCGTTATTTCGCGCTACCCAGCCACTTCGTTGGAGCTTTCTCGCGCTGGATTGATGGCTTTCAGCCATCCTGCGACGATGTGCAGATACTCGAACATCTTGCCCAGCAAGGGATACTGGTGGAAACTGAGCATCCACCGCAATGCTTCAACATCAAATTTGCATCCCTTCCACCACCGGCGGTCGAGATTGGCCTTGATGGTCGATTTCCTTCCTTTCAACTCGCCGTCTGCGCGATCGCAAGCCGCTTGATTTGGACATGGCGCGTGCGCCATCATTCATTCTCGAGCCTGATAGATAGAATTAAAAACATTCGGAGTTCATCTTCCCGCAAGACGGTAAGAGGGGCGCAGCGCGATCTTGTCCGGTTGGTGCACGCTTTCCGATTTTCAGATTTGCTGTTGGGTAGTCACGATCGTTGCTTGCCTCGATCCCTTGCACTCGTGGCCACCTGCCGGAAATACGGCCTATCTCCGTTGCTTGTGATTGGCATCCAGGCTGCGCCGTTCGCAGCACATTGTTGGGTTCAGGACGGCGATGTGGTCGTCAATGAAAGTCCAGATCGCGCGCAAATGTTCACGCCGATATTGGTAGCATGACAATGTCGCGGTACCTGATCCTCGCCTTTGGTCAAATTGAAGAATGTGAACAGATTTTGCGGCAGGTTGCTGCCAACACTGCGCTTCGCGAAGTTTATCGCGGCGATCACATCATTCTATTTGCTGAAAGCCCCGAAAATATTCTTCCACTGCCGACAGGAGGTGGAGCCATAGTGGGGACATTGTTTTCTGGGCGCCAAACTTCAGGGAAGGTCGCTCAGTTTGAAGGGAATGAGACTATCGAAGTTATT
>NZ_JBXGSI010000032.1:0-37114 GCF_056790315.1 Sphingobium sp. VMM | reverse complement strand
AGACGAAAAAAAAGCCCCGGATCGCTCCGGGGCTTCTTCTTTTTCCTGTGTGGCCGGATCAGGCGGCGGCGAAGCGTGCCATCTTTTCCAGCTTGCCGCCCGCGATGCGCATCATCGCCTTCTGCAGCTTCTCGAAGGCGCGAACCTCGATCTGGCGGACGCGCTCGCGCGACACGCCATAGACCTGGCTCAGTTCCTCAAGGGTCTTGGGCTCCTCGGCCAAGCGACGCTCGGCTAGGATATGCTTCTCGCGGTCGTTGAGGTCGGTCATCGCCTCGACCAGCATCTCGTGACGCTGGGTGCGTTCCTGCTCCTCAGCGACGCGTTCGTCCTGCAGCGGATCGGTGTCCTGCAGCCAATCCTGCCACTGGCCATCGCCATCCTCGCGCATCGGAACGTTGAGCGAGGTATCGCCGCCCATCGCCATGCGACGGTTCATCGACACCACGTCATCTTCCGACACACCCAGATCGGTCGCGATCTTGGTCACGTCCTCGGGGCGCAGATCGCCATCCTCGAACGCCTCGATATTGTTCTTCATCCGGCGCAGGTTGAAGAACAGCTTCTTCTGCGACGCGGTGGTGCCCATCTTGACCAGGCTCCAGCTGCGCAGGATGAATTCCTGGATCGACGCGCGGATCCACCACATGGCGTAGGTCGCCAGGCGGAAGCCACGTTCAGCCTCAAACTTCTTCACGCCCTGCATCAGGCCGATATTGCCTTCGCTGATCAGTTCGCTGACCGGCAGGCCATAGCCGCGATAGCCCATGGCGATCTTCGCCACGAGGCGCAGGTGAGACGTGACGAGCTGGGCCGCCGCCTCGGGATCCTGATGTTCCTCGTAGCGCTTCGCGAGCATATATTCCTGCTCGGGGGTCAGCAGCGGAAACTTGCGAATTTCCGACAGATAGCGGTTGAGGCTGGCTTCACCGCCCAGCGCCGGAACCGCGGGGACATTGCTCCGATTGGCCATGTCACAATTCCTTCCCTTTACATGCGCGCCAGGCGAACCCGAAAGTGGCATCCGCTGGCCGCGCAAACTTGTCAGAACCTATACGTGAAGCTCGCTTAACAGTTCCTGCATATCTGCAGGCAGGGGACTGTCGAAAGCCAAGGGTTCCTCCGTCACAGGATGTATGAACCCCAGCCGTTTCGCGTGCAATGCCTGCCTTTTGAAACCCAGCGTTTCCAGTATTGATTTGAAACCTTTTCTGTCTCTACCGTAAACCGGGTCCCCGATCAAGGGGTGACCCAGATGTGCCATATGCACGCGAACCTGATGGGTGCGGCCGGTTTCCAGCCGGCATTCCACCATCGCCGCGCCGCGCAGGCGCTCCATCACGCGGTAATGGGTGACGGCATGCTTGCCGCGCCCTTCCCGATGAACCGCCATCTTCTTTCGATCAGCGTCGGACCGCCCGATCCAGGCATCGACCGTGCCGGACCCCGGCGTGGGAATGCCATAGACGATCGCGGCATAGAGCCGGTCGATACTGTGATCCTTGAACTGTCGGGCCAGGCCCTCATGGGCCTTGTCCGATTTAGCAACGACCAACAGGCCGGAAGTATCCTTGTCGATGCGATGAACGATGCCGGGACGCGCCACGCCGCCAATGCCGGATAACTGGCCATCACAATGATGCAGCAGCGCATTGACCAGCGTGCCGTCCAGATTGCCGGCCGCCGGATGGACCACCAGGCCCGCTGGCTTATCGACCACGATCAGGTCGGCATCCTCATGCACGATATCGAGCGGAATATCCTGCGCCACGGCGTCGAGCGCGACCGGGGCTGGCAGAGTGATGCTGTAATCCTGCCCCACCGCCACCTTCATCGACGGGTTGAGCGATCGACCGCCCGAGACGATCTGTCCCTCGACGATCAACGCCTTGATCCGCTCGCGCGACAGGTCGGGCAGCAGTTCGGCCAATGCGCGATCAAGGCGCAAACCCGCTTGGGCTTCGCCTATCGTCGTTTCAATGATGGAAACCCCCGGAATCATTGCCTAGGGATGTAGGAATGAAGGCCGAAATTTCAAGGGTGCTGCTGGAACAAATCATGGCCCTGGCTGCGGCCGAGCCGGGGGAGGTCTGTGGCCTGCTGCTGGGGCAGGGCGCGCGCATCGACGCGATCCGGCCCGCGGCCAATGTCGCGCCGGACCCGGCTCGTCATTTCGAACTGGCGCCGGCGACCTTGCTGGCCGCGCACCGGGCCGCGCGCCGGGGCGGGCCGGCGGTGCTTGGCCATTATCATTCCCACCCATCGGGCGTGCCGATTCCGTCGGAAACGGACCGCGCCTGTGCTGCGCCGGACGGCGCCTTGTGGCTGATAGTCGGCGGGGGAGCAGTGCGGGCGTGGGTGGCCGGGCCGGACGGGGAGGGGAGCGTGGCCTTCGTGGAGGCGTTGCTCGATATAAGGTGATGCAAAGGGGGTGAGCCGGGCTTGCATCATCGGCTGGGGAAGCCTAGCCGGGAAGGTGTCTTTTCCCGTAAATCCGGCGGCCTCCATCTCCATGACCCATCCGATCGACAGCATCGAATTTGCCAGCCTTCTCTGCTCGCGCCTCTGCCATGACCTGCTGAGCCCCGTCGGGGCGCTCAACAATGGCCTGGAACTCATGGCCGACGAAACCGACCCGGACATGCGCCAGCGCTGCCTGGACCTGTTGGCCGACAGTGCCCGCACCTCAGCCAACAAGCTGAAATTCTTTCGCCTGGCCTTTGGTTCGGCGGGCGGTTTTGGCGATGCGGTGCCGCCGCATGAGGCGAAGGTCGCGATCGAGGGCATGTTCGCCTTGGGGCGGGTGAAGCTTGGCTGGATGGTCGAGGAGCAGATGCTGGCCAAGCTCGCGGTCAAGGTGCTGCTCAATCTGGCGCTGATCGCCGGCGATGCGCTGGTGCGCGGCGGGCAACTCGACATCGGTGCGGAGAAGCGGCCGGGCGTGACGGAGATCGTGGTGCGGGGCGAAGGGCCCAAGGTCATTCTCGATCCCGAACTGCGCGCGGCGCTGGCAGGAACCTTGCCGGCCGGTGCCCTGGCGTCGCGCACGGCGGCCGCCTGGATGGTACGCGCGCTGGTGATGGAGGCTGGCGGCGAGATCGTGCTGTCGCCGCCGGGCGATTCGGTGCTGCTGTTTGGCGCCGCCATCCCCGACCGCGCAGAATAAGTCAGATCGGAACAAGTTAGGGCAGCAGGGCGCGCAGGGCTGCGTCGTCCTGTCCCTCCAGTTCCAGCAGCGCTGCATAGGGATCGCCCGTCAGGCCCAGCAGCGTGGCAAAGGCGGGCTCGGTCTTCAGGCCTCGATGGCGCAAGGCCATAATCGCCTGTGCCAAAGCAGAACCGCCCAGATCGAGCAGGCGTCGCTCGACACGGAAATGGCGCCAGCCATGTTGCTGCGCGACCGGCAAGGCCTGGCCGAAAATCTCGAATGGCCAGTCCCACGCGCGGAAGCGGACGATCATGGCATCAAGGTTGGGGCGCGCATGAACCGCAAAATCGGGGCGATCGCCGAAATGCTCGGTCATCAAGGCGGCAAAGGCATCGAAATCCCGCACCTCGCAGACGATATCGATGTCGCTGTCCGGCAGGTCGAGGCCAAGCGGCGGCGTGCCCGCAACATGCGGATCATAGGGCGCCAATAACGTCATGACGCCGGTGCGTTGCAGCGCGACCTGATGCGCGACGCGGCTCATGCCTCGCGCATCTCCGCCGCGATTGCTGCGATCAGGTCCGCCGTCGGCAAGACACGGGCGAGGGGCGCGCCCTGGCCGGCCCATTGCGCGCCATAGCCGCCTTCGCCCTGGATCTTGGCGGCAGCGTTGAGCGCCTTCCCGGCGGCGTAGGTGCGTGGATAGTCGGGGACGTCGTCACCATTTTCAGCGCTCCATTGGGTGAAGCGATTGGCAAGGCAGCGGGCCGGGCGGCCGGAAATGGCGCGGGTCATGACCGTGTGCAGGGCGGCCGGGCTGGCAAGGGCGGCGCGATAGGCGGCGTCGGCGCTGCTTTCCGGGCAGGCGATGAACGCCGTGCCCAGTTGCGCCGCCACCGCGCCCAGATCGAGTGCTGCGCGCACGCCCCGTCCGTCCATGATGCCGCCGGCCGCGATCACTGGCAGGCCGGCCTTCGCCACCAGCAAGCGGGTCAGTGCGAAGGTGCCGAGCATCGCATCGGGCGCATCGGGATCGAACATGCCGCGATGGCCGCCGGCTTCAAATCCCTGCGCTACCAGAACATCGATGCCGGCGGTGCGGGCGGCGACCGCCTCGTCCAAATTGGTGACGGATGCGAGCAGCAGGCAACCCGCCTGCTTGAGCGCCGCGATCTGCGCCGCACCGGGCAGCCCGAAATGGAAGCTGATCACGCGTGGGCGCGCTTCGACCAGCAGGTCGAGCATCGCCAGGTCTTCGGCAAAGCTGCGATAGATGGTCTCCAGGCCGGCGGGTGGCGCCGCATCCTGCGCGGCAAAGAGCGGCGTCAGTGCCGCCAGCCACGCTTGATCCTCGGCCGGGCGCACGCGGGGCGGCGCATGGACGAACAGATTGACGTTGAACGGCCGGTCAGTGAGCGCGCGTGTTGCCGCAATCATGGCGCGGGCGCCCGCCGCATCGGTTGCGCCCACGGCGATCGATCCCAGCGCCCCGGCATTGCTGACGGCGGCGGCCATCGCCGGCGTCGATAGGCCCGCCATCGGCGCCTGGATCAGGGGAAGGGAAAGGTCTAGCGCGTCGATCGGGTTCATGCAGATCATGTGGGCGGTGGCGATCGATCCTGCAACAGGGGGATCAGACGTCGTCGGTGCCTACCGGGCCGCCTTCGCCTTCCATGCGGTTGATTGCGCGCACGTCGCGTGCGGTGAATTTCAGCCGAACGCCAGCGCCCTGTTCGCCATCCTCCGGCAGGAAGACGGCGCCGCCCTGTTCCAGTATCAGGCGCAGTCGTGCCTTGGCATCGTCACCCGGATCGGCGCGGGCGGCGCGGGCAAGCTTTCCGCTGATCTGCAAGGCGAGTCTCCCTTCGTCGATGCGTGGTGCCCGAATAGAACAGCACGCCTGCCGCGCCGCAACGGAAAAGGCCCGGCCGCTTGCGCGACCGGGCCCGTCCTCCAGCAACCTGTGAAAGGATCAGGCGCTGTAATACATGTCGAATTCGACCGGCGAGGGCGCCATTTCCCAGCGATACACTTCGGGCCACTTCAGTTCGATATAGGCATCGATCTGGTCCTTGGTGAACACGTCGCCCTTGAGCAGGAACTCATAGTCGGCTTCGAGGCTGTTCAGCGCTTCGCGCAGCGAACCGCAAACGGTCGGCACCTGGCTCAGCTCTTCGGGCGGCAGGTCATAGAGATTCTTGTCCATCGCGGCGCCCGGATGGATCTTGTTCTCGATGCCGTCGAGGCCGGCCATCAGCAGCGCGGCGTAGCAGAGATAGGGGTTGGCCATCGCGTCGGGGAAGCGGAATTCCACGCGCTTCGCCTTGGCACCGGCGCCGTAGGGAATACGGCAGGAGGCCGAACGGTTGCGGGCCGAATAGGCCAGCAGAACCGGGGCTTCGAAGCCCGGCACCAGACGCTTGTAGCTGTTGGTGGTCGGGTTGGTGAAGGCGTTGAGGGCCTTGGCGTGCTTGATGACGCCGCCGATGAAGTAGAGGCAGGTGTCGGACAGGCCGGCATAGCCTTCGCCCGCGAACAGCGGCTTGCCGCCTTCCCAGATCGACATGTGGGTGTGCATGCCCGAGCCATTGTCCTGCGCGATCGGCTTGGGCATGAAGGTCGCGGTCTTGCCATAGGCCTGGGCGACCATCTGCACGACATACTTGTAGATCTGCATGCGGTCAGCGGTCTGGACCAGCGTACCGAAGGTCAGGCCCAGTTCGTGCTGCGCGGCGGCGACTTCGTGGTGATGCTTGTCGCAGGGCAGGCCCATTTCGAGCATGGTCGACACCATTTCGGCGCGGATGTCGGTGCAGGGATCGACCGGCGCGACGGGGAAATAGCCGCCCTTGGCGCGCGGACGGTGACCCAGGTTGCCGCCTTCATATTCCTTGCCGGTGTTGGTCGGCAGCTCGATGTCGTCGATCTTGTAGTAGCTCTGCGAGTAGTCATTCTCGAAGCGCACATCGTCGAACATGAAGAATTCGGCTTCCGGGCCGACATAGATGGTGTCGCCGAAACCGGCCGACTTGACGAACGCTTCGGCGCGCTTGGCGCACGAACGCGGGTCACGGGCGTAGAGTTCGCCGGTGTCGGGCTCAACGATGTCGCAGAAGATGATCAGCATCGGGGTCGCGCTGAACGGATCGACATAGACGGCGTCCAGGTCGGGCTTCAGGATCATGTCCGACTCGTTGATCGCCTTCCAGCCTTCGATCGACGAACCGTCGAACATCAGGCCCTGGGTCAGCTCATCTTCGCCGAGGACCGAAGACACCATGGTCAGGTGCTGCCACTTGCCCTTGGGATCGGTGAAACGGACATCGACCCACTCGATTTCCTTTTCTTCGATCATCTTCAGGATGTCTTTTGGCGTGTTGGCCATGTGCAGTTGCCCTTCTCTATGGATACCCCCCCGAAGGGGTCGTTGAAGCCTGTGTCCGCCGGACCCCTGTCCGCCGGCTAGAACCTGTCGAAAATCAGATGGCGTCGCTGTCGCGTTCGCCGGTGCGGATGCGCACCGCGCCCTCGATGGCGGAAATGAAGATCTTGCCGTCGCCGATGCGGCCGGTCTGGGC
Source organism: Sphingobium sp. VMM (assembly GCF_056790315.1). Classification (NCBI taxonomy): domain Bacteria; kingdom Pseudomonadati; phylum Pseudomonadota; class Alphaproteobacteria; order Sphingomonadales; family Sphingobiaceae; genus Sphingobium; species Sphingobium sp. VMM. The sequence continues at coordinate 30,388 of NZ_JBXGSI010000032.1, read as the reverse complement.
GGCGCTGCAGATCGCTTCGACGACCCGGTCGGCCAGGGCGTCGTCGACGACGACCTCCAGCTTCACCTTGGGCAGGAAGTCGACGACATATTCGGCGCCGCGATACAGTTCGGTATGGCCCTTCTGGCGGCCGAAGCCCTTCGCCTCGGTGACGGTGATGCCGGATACGCCCACTTCGTGCAGCGCTTCCTTCACCTCGTCCAGCTTGAACGGCTTGATGATCGCCTCGATCTTCTTCATCACTTAATCCCAACCCATGACGCACGAACGGACGCGGGTTGGCCCCGCATCCTTCAACCTTCAAGCGACGATCATCATGCCCCCCGAGGCAAGCGCCGTCTCCCTTAACAATCAATTACCGTGCCAAGTGGCGAATCGCTAGGCCTGCTTTCGGCGATGCAGCAATCTTTGTCCATATTGCCCGGATTCCGGGCAATATCATGTCATTCTGCCTGTTTTTTGGGCAGTGGTTGAACGATCCATCACGCAAAAGGCCCGCCCCGTCGATGCCGATCAGGACTGATCCCGATGGCATGAACGGAGCGGGCCTTTGGGACCTCCATGGGCAGGCAGAAATCAGCGCGCGTAGGGCGGGCAGTCGAGGCCGGTCGGGCTCTTGGTAAAGATCTCGCAGCCGGTTTCGGTGATGCCGATGCTATGTTCGAACTGGGCCGACAGGGTGCGGTCGCGCGTCACCGCCGTCCAGCCATCGTCCAGCATCTTCACGCCCGGCTTGCCGATGTTGATCATCGGTTCGATCGTGAAGAACATGCCGGGCTTCAGCTCCGGGCCGGTGCCGGGACGGCCGACATGGACCACTTCCGGGCTGTCATGGAAGACGCGGCCCAGGCCATGGCCACAGAAATCGCGGACCACCCCGTAACGATGCTTTTCGGCATGGCGCTGGATGACATGGCCGATGTCGCCCAGATGATTGCCGGGCTTGGCCTGCTCGATGCCCAGCATCAGGCATTCATAGGTGATCTCGACCAGCCGCTTCGCCTTGATCGGGGCGTCGCCGGCGATGAACATGCGGCTGGTGTCGCCGTGCCAGCCATCGACCAGCGGAGTGACGTCGATATTGAGAATATCGCCGTCCTTGAGCTTATAGTCGCCCGGAATGCCATGGCAGATGACATTGTTGAGCGAGATGCAGCAGCTATGGGTATAGCCGCGATAGCCCAGGGTCGCCGGCACGCCGCCGCCGTCCAACGTCATGCGGCGGACGATGTCGTCCAGTTCGCCGGTGGTCACGCCCGGCACCACATGGGGCACCAGCGCGTCGAGGATCTCGGCGGCCAGCCGGCCGGCCTTGCGCATGCCGTCGAAACCGGCCGCGTCATAGAGCTTGATCGCGGTCGAGCGGGAAACCGGCGCGTCGGCCGTCATCGTCATATATTCGGTCATGTGGTTGATATAGACCCTGCGATCCGGCATTGCGAGTGTCTTCGCTCAGCCCCGCGGTCGCTATCAGGAAAAGAGAAACGGACATGGTGATGGAAGGCGGATGCGCCTGTGGTGAGGTGCGCTATCGGGTCGATGCCGACCCCATCTTCGTCAACAACTGCCATTGCAGCCTGTGCCAGCGGCAGAGCGGCGCGGCGTCCGCGGTCAATGCCTTTGTCGAGGTCGATCATCTTCACCTCCTGTCTGGGCAGTTGAGCGAACATGTCGTGCCGACCGGCAGCGGCAAGACCCAGGTGATCGTGCGCTGCGCCAATTGCGGCACCGCGGTCTGGAGCTTCTATCCCCGTCTTGGCCGGGCGGGCGCGGCGATCCGCGTCGGGACGCTGGACGATCGCTCGGCGATCCGGCCCGATGCCGCGATCTTCGTCGCCGACCGGTCAGACTGGACCGCCTTGCCCGCCGACGTGCCGGTCTTCGAGGCGAGCTACAAGCCGGCGGACATATTGCCGCCCGATCGACTGGCCCGGCTGATGGCGCTCGCCGCCCGTGCGGAGCCGCTGGCATGAGCGACCGCATCTGGACCGCCGCCGTGATTGTGATCGGCGATGAAATCCTGTCTGGCCGCATCCAGGACAAGAATGTCGCGCAGATCGCCACCTGGCTCAATGTCCAAGGCATCCGCCTGCGGGAGGTGCGGGTGGTGCCCGACGTGCAGGACGCGATCGTCGAGGCGGTGAACATATTGCGTGCCCGCAACGACTATCTCTTCACCACCGGCGGCATCGGCCCGACCCATGACGACATCACGGTGGATGCGATCGCGGCGGCGCTGGGCGTCGGTGTGGAGGTCCATCCCGAGGCGCGGGCGATATTGGAGCGCTATTATGTTACGCGCGGGGGCCTTACCGACGCGCGGCTGCGCATGGCGCGGGTGCCGGCCGGCGCCGACCTCATCGAAAACCGGATGTCGGGCGCGCCGGGCATCCGCCACGGCAATATTTTCATCATGGCCGGCGTGCCGCACATCACCGCCGGTATGCTCGACAGCCTGACCGGCACGCTGGAGGGCGGCTTGCCCGTCCTGTCGGCGACGATCGGCTGCTGGGTCGCGGAAAGCGAGATTGCCGACCTGCTCGGCGCCACCGAGCGCGCCCATGACGGCGTCCAGATCGGCAGCTACCCCTTCTTCCGCGAAGGGCGCACCGGCGCCAATTTCGTCATCCGCTCGACCGATCAGGCGGTGCTGGATGCGTGCGTCACGGACCTCAGCGCCGCGCTGACCTCCGGCGGCTGGCCCCCGGTGCCGGGCGGTATCTAACCAGAACACATCCGTTCCGGTGACAAGAAGGCATGACGGCGGTACAGCACGGTTCCACTTCTTTGAGAGAATACGGCATGCTTACCGCGCGAACCTACAGCGTCACGATAGCGCGCAACTGGCGCGAGCTTTACGAAGCGATCTGGCAGCCGGAGATATTCCCGAAATGGGCATCGGGCCTGACCGAGGCCGATCTGCGCAGGGGCGGCACCGGATGGATTGCCGACGGTCCCGATGGGCCGATCGTCGTTCGCTTCACGCCGCACAATGAATTTGGCGTGATGGACCATTTCGTCGAGACCGGTGATGGCCGGGAGGTTCATGTCCCGCTGCGCGTCATCGAGAATGGGGATGGGGCAGAGGTGATGCTGACGCTTTTTCGCCAGCCCGGTATGAGCGACGAGGATTTCGCGCGCGACGCCAAGTGGATTACCCGCGATCTGCGCGCGCTGCGCGATTATGCAAAGACGCAAGGCTAAGGGCGGATATCGATCCCGCCCAGGCGGCTCAGCTTTCCGGCCGGGTCCAGATCCAGCTGCCGCCGATCAGTGCGGCGGCCAGCGGGATCAGATACCAGGGGAAGGGGGAGAAGATCAGTGCCAGGATCGCGCTGAAGGCGAAGGCGCCGAGCGCGGCCTTCTTGCCCCTCCGGCTGATCGCGCCGCGTTCGCGCCAGCGGCGGATATGCGGACCGAAATGCTTGTGATCCAGCAGCTTTGCCTCCAGTTCCGGGCTGGAGCGGGCAAAGCAATAGGCGGCCAGGATCATGAACGGCACGGTCGGCAGCAGCGGCAGGAAGGCGCCCAGCGTACCCAATCCGATCGAGAGGAAGCCGGCAATGAGATAGAGATGGCGCCGCACCCGTCGATCCCGTCTGGAATGGGCCGATGCGGCCCGGTCTGTCCTGTCTATGCTATTGATTTGCAGGAACGCAATTGCCTTTCGTCGGGCGCCTTTTGTCAGGCGGCAGGCAGGCGCAGCCGGACCAGCAGTCCGCCCAGATCCTCGCTCTCCTCCAGCGCCACCGACCCGCCATAGATTTCGGCGACATCGCGGACGATGGCGAGACCGAGTCCCGTGCCGGGCTTGCCCGAATCGAGGCGCACGCCGCGATCGAAGATGCGCACCCGGTCGGCCTCGGGGATGCCCATGCCATCATCCTCGACCATGATCTCGACCATCGCGCCAACCCGGCTGACCGTCGCGAACACGCTGCCGCCGCCATATTTGGCGGCATTCTCGACCAGATTGCCCAGCATTTCGTCCACATCCTGCCGCTCGACGCGGACTGCCGCATGCTTGTCGCCGTCCATGTCGACCCGCGCATCCTGATAGAGATGGCGCACCGCGCGCTCGACCGCCTCCAGGCTGGCCCAGACCTCGGCCCGGCTCTGCGCTGCGCCGCGCCGGCCGACGGCGCGGGCGCGGGCGAGGTGATGGTCGACCTGGCGCCGCATCGTCGTCGCCTCGCGCACGACCGTTTCGCCCAGGTCCGGCGCATTGGCGGTCGCGGCGTTCATGATGACGGTCAGCGGCGTCTTGAGCGCATGGGCGAGGTTGCCGGCATGGGTGCGCGCTTCCTCCGCCTGCCGCTCATTATGGGCGAGCAGCGCGTTCAACTCCTCGACCATCGGCAACACTTCGGCGGGCATGGGTTCGGTCACCCGGCTCTTGTCGCCATCGCGCATCTTGATGATTTCCAGCCGCACCTTGCGCAGCGGCCGCAGGCCATAGATGGTCTGCAAGGTGGCAAGCACGATCAGGCCCAGCGCCAGCAGCGCGAAGCTCTTGAACAGGGTGGATCGCAGCGTCTTGATCTGGCCATCGAGGCCCTGGCGCGCCTGTGCGACCATGAACATCCAGCGCGCGTCGGAACCGGGCAGGATGACGCTGCGCTCCATGACGCGCAGATCCTCGCCGGGGAACTGCTTGCTGTCATAGACATGGAAATTGCGGTCGGCATGGTCGCCCGGCACCTTGAGCGCCCGGTCCCACAGCGATCGCGACCGCCAATCCTCATGCCCCTTGGCGCTGATCTGGTAATAGAGGCCGCTATTGGGTTCCAGGAAGCGCTGGTCGGCCAGTTCGCGGTTGAACAGCACTTCGCCGTCCGGGCCGATCTCGGCCGCCGCGATCATCGCGGTCAGCACATAATTCATGCCGTCGTCGAAATTGCGCGTCACCGCGTCCGACAGCACCCGGTCGAGCGCGACGCCGCCGCCCAGCAGCAGCACGCTGATCCACAGCGCGGCAATGCCGATCATGCGGCGGCTGATCGACCCGGTGGACCGGACGGGGGAGGGCGACGGGCTGGCCATGCAAAATGATCCTACACCCGTTCACTGCATACGCAGCCAAGAAACATGGCCGATGGCACGGACCTGTTTGCCTGTCGACTTCGCCCGCAGCGAACGGAGGCGGATGGGACGCGGATCAGCGCCCCGGCTCGTCCAGGCTGTAGCCAAGGCCGCGGATGGTGGTGATGACATCGGCGCCGAGTTTCTTGCGGATGCGCGTCACGAACACTTCGATCGTGTTGGAATCGCGATCGAAATCCTGGTCGTAAATATGCTCGATCAGCTCGGTGCGGCTGACCACCTTGCCCTTGTGGTGGAGCAGATAGGACAACAGCTTATATTCCTGCGCCGTCAGCTTCACCGGATCGCCCTTGAGCGTCACCTTGCCCGAACGGGTGTCGAGGCGGACGTCGCCGGCGATCAGTTCGCTCGACGCGTTGCCGCTGGCACGGCGGATGAGCGCGCGCAGGCGGGCGATCAGTTCCTCGCTCTGGAAGGGCTTGGCCAGATAATCGTCGGCGCCGGCATCGAGGCCCGCGACCTTGTCGGACCAGCTATCGCGCGCGGTCAGCACCAGCACCGGGAAGCTGCGGCCTTCCTTGCGCCAGCGATCAAGCACGGTCAGGCCGTCGATCGTCGGCAGGCCCAGGTCCAGGACCACGGCGTCATAATTTTCGGTCGAGCCCAGGAAATGGCCATCCTCGCCATCGGTGGCGAGATCGACGGCATAGCCGGCACCTTCCAGCGTGTTCCTGAGCTGCTGGCCCAGACTCGGTTCATCCTCGACGATCAGCAGGCGCATAGGGTTCCGTTTCTTGTTATCGACGCAAAGAGGTTGGGCGGCGCGCGGTCAGCGCGCCCAGCCGATGATATCGCCTGTCCGGCCGTCGGCATCAACCCACATCACCTTGCCGTCCTTCACATATTTCAGGCGATAGCGATTGGTGGAGGGGTTGAACTCGCTGCCGACATAGGTGGCGCCGCCCACCTGGGCGTCGACCCGGCGCTTGATCATCGAAAAGGGCATGACCTGGCCGTCCAGCATCGCGCGACGCGCGGCATCCTGTTCGTCACGGCGGCCACCGGCTTCGGCGACCGGTGTCATAAGGGACAGGGCCATAATTGCGGCCAGTCCGGCAGTCAGGCTTTTGGCGATCATTGTCATGGGCATGGCATAGGCGAAGCGCATTGAACAGGTGGTGAATGACCGGTCATTCCGCGCTGGAAAGGAGCGGCCGGGCGAATTAAGCTTGCCAGCCATGCAGAATGAAGATGACAGGCCCGTAGCCGATGCGCCCTTGTGGCGCTCCGTTCCGCGCTGGTGGCGCAGCCATGTAATCCGCGGGATCGATCATCAGGCCGTGCTCGAAAGGGTGCGAGCCGATGATGGCTGGAGCCCCTCCTACGCCTTCATGATCCTGATGTCGGCGGGCATTGCTGTGCTCGGCCTGCTGCTCTCCTCGCCGGCCGTGGTGATCGGCGCGATGCTGATCTCGCCGCTGATGGGGCCGATCGTCGGGCTGGGCTTTGGCCTCGCCATGACCGATGCGCGTGAAATCCGACGGACGATCGTCGCGCTGGCGGGCGGGGCGCTGGTGGCGATCGCGTTCACGGCCTTCATCGTCCTGCTGTCGCCGTTGCAAACGGTGACCAGTGAAATCGCCGCCCGCACCCGGCCCAATCTGTTCGACCTGATGGTCGCGCTCTTTTCCGCGCTGGCGGGCGCCTATGCGATGATTCGCGGCAAGGCCGGCACGATCGTCGGCGTCGCGATCGCCACTGCGCTGATGCCGCCGCTGGCAACGGTGGGCTTTGGTCTGGCGACGCTCAATGCGACGGTCGCGGGCGGTGCCTTCCTCCTCTTCTTCACCAATTTCGTGACGATCGCCCTGGCCGCGGCGATCATGGCGCGCCTCTATGGCTTTGGCCGGCGGCTGTCGCCCAGCCAGAGTTGGCTGCAGATGGTTTTCATAGGCGCTATCTTCCTGGCGCTGGCAGTGCCGCTCGGCCTGTCGCTCGGCCAGATCGCCTGGGAAGCGCGGGCCGCCCGCGATGCCCGCGACGTCATCCGGCGCGAATTTCCCGATGGCGCCCGGATCGCGCAGCTAGACCTGGATTTTGCCGCCAAGCCGCTTGCCGTGACCGCCAGCGTCCTCACCAGCCATTATGAGCGCGACGCCTCCGCGCGGGCCGGCCATATTCTGGGGGACATGCTGGGCAAGCCGGTGGCGCTGGATATCGAACAGATCCGGGTGGGTGAGGGGACGGATGCCGACAATGCCCAGTTGCTCGCCGCCCAGACCGCCCGGCGTGAGGTGCAGGGCCAGGTCGATCGCCTGACCGACCGGCTGGCGCTGGTCGCCGGCGTCAATCCCGATGCGGTGACGGTGGATACCGCGCGCAAGCGGGCGGTGGTGCGGGCGCGGGCTTTGCCGGATGCGGGCCTCGGCGCCTATTGGGCGCTGGAGCGGCGGGCGGCGGCGGCAACGCCCGGCTGGACGATAGAGATTACGCCGCCGACCCTGCCACTGCCGTCGCTGGCGCTGGATGACGAAGGGGCCGTGACGGACAAGGATCGGTTGGCGCTTGTGCTGTGGGCGGCGCAGCGCACCGGCCTGCCGATCGACCTGTCGAGCAAGGGGGAGGGGAATGAGGGGCTACTCAAGCCCTTTGCCGATCGTGGCATCGACGCGCGGTTGATCAAAGGCGCCAGCGCGGACCTTGCGGTGCCGCACTGGCGCGTCGAGGAATGACGGTTTAGCGTTCCAGCGCGTACTGGACCGTCAGGCTGATCGATGCGCTGACCTGACCCGGTTCCACCGGGGTCGGTGCGGCGTCGGCCTTGAAGCGGGCGGCCATCAGCGGCATCGGCGCATTGCCGCCGCTGCTGCTTTCCGAGATCGAGACCAGCCGGGCCGAGCGATAGCCTGCCGCCTGGGCATAGAAATCGGCCTGGGCCTTGGCCGTCTTGAGCGCTGTGGCGCGGGCCTGGGCCTGAAGCGGGCTCGGATCCTCGACCGAGAAGCTGGGGCCGTTGATGTTGGTCGCGCCGGCCTGCACCAGCGTATCGAGCAGCGCGCCGACCTTCTTCGCGTCGCGCACCTTGACGCTGAGCTGGTTCGACGCCTCATAGCCCAGGAAGCGCGGGCCGGACGGCTGGCCGTCGCGGTTGCTGTAATCATATTGGGCGTTGAGGTTGATGCCGCTGGTCTGGATATCGGCTTTGGCGATGCCGGCCTTGGCCAGCGCCGCGATCAGCCCGTCCATCTTGGCGGCATTGTCCTTCATCGCCTGGGTCGCGGTCGGGGCCTTGGTCTGGACGCCGGTGCCGATGGTCGCGACATCAGGCGCGGCCTCGACGCTTTCGGTGACGTTTAACGTCACCACCGGCGCGGTCTCGGCGATGGTGACGCTGGTCTGGGCAACAGCCGCGACAGGCAGTGCGGCGGCGCCGAGCGCCATCAGGGCGAGAGCGGATTTCATGGACATGGTCTCCTCTGTAAGTCCTGCACCCGTTTTTGGCCTGGGTGCGATGAATGGACGCTGTCCTGCGTTGAAAGCCGTCCGACAGCTTTCCGGTTCCACTCTTGCCCCGACGCCCGATAGGCCCTAGCTGCACCGCCATGGCAGCACCCATTCTCTCATTCGAAAATCTCGGCCTCTCGCAGGGCAGCCACTGGCTGTTCCGGCATATCGACATCCATGTCGGCCAGCGTGACCGGCTGGCGCTGATCGGGCGCAACGGCGCGGGCAAGACCACCTTGCTCAAGCTGATCGGAGGGCAGATCGAGGCGGATGAGGGCATTCGTTCGGTACAGCCGGGCGCGCGGGTGGTGACGCTGGAGCAGGATCCGGACGTGAGCGCCTTCAAGACGCTGCATGATTTCGCGCTGGCCGGCGCATTCGCGCCGCCCGCCCATGAGGTGGAGGCGATCGCCGACCAGCTGGGCATCGACCTGTCGCGCGAGGCCGCGACCGCGAGCGGCGGTGAGCGCCGCCGCGCCGCGATCGCCCGCGCGCTGGCGAGCGAACCGGACCTGCTGCTGCTGGACGAGCCGACCAACCATCTGGATATCGCGGCGATCGACTGGCTGGAAAGCTGGCTGGCCCGCTATACCGGCGCCTTCATTGTCATCAGCCATGACCGTGCCTTCCTGACCCGCCTGACCCGCCAGACCTTGTGGCTCGACCGTGGCCAGATGCGCCGCAACGAGATCGGCTTCGGCGGTTTCGAGGACTGGATGGAAGCGGTCTATGCCGAGGAGGCGCGCGCAGCCGAGAAGCTGGACGCCAAGCTCAAGATCGAGGCCCACTGGCTGGAGCGCGGCGTCACCGCCCGGCGCAAGCGCAATCAGGGGCGCCTCGCCAAGCTATGGGAGATGCGCGCCCAGCGTGCCGCGATGCAGGGGCCGCAGGGCACCGCCAAGATCGCGGTGGCGAGCGACGACAGCAAGACCAAGAGCGTCATCAAGGCCGAGCATGTCACCAAGAATTTCGGTGACCGGACCATCATCAACGACTTTTCCCTGCGCGTGCAGCGTGGCGACCGGATCGGCATCGTCGGCGGCAATGGTGCGGGCAAGTCGACCCTGCTCAAGCTGCTGACCGGCGAACTGGCGCCCGATAGCGGCGCGGTGACGCTGGCCAAGACGCTGGACATGATCTTCATCGACCAGCAGCGTAGCCTGATGCAGGGCGACAAGAGCGTACGCGACGTGCTGGCCGAAGGCGGCGACTGGATCGACGTGCGCGGCGTCCGCAAACATGTCCATGGCTATCTCAAGGACTTCCTGTTCGATCCCTCGCTGGCCGAGGCGAAGGTCGGCACCCTGTCGGGTGGCGAGCGTTCGCGTCTGTTGTTCGCGCGCGAATTTGCCCGTGAATCCAACCTGCTGGTGCTGGACGAACCGACCAACGACCTTGACCTCGAAACGCTCGACCTGCTGCAGGAAGTCATCGCGGATTATGACGGCACGGTGCTGATCGTCAGCCATGACCGCGATTTCCTCGACCGCACCGTGACCGTTACACTTGGCCTCGACGGATCGGGCAAGGTCGATGTGATCGTCGGCGGCTATGCCGACTGGATCGCCAAGCGCGATCCGCGCCGCGCGCCCAAGGGGGAGAAGAAGGAGGCTGCGGCCCCGCCGCCGCCCAAGCCGGCCTCGACCAAGCTGACCTACAAGGATCAGCGCGACCTCGACCTGCTGCCCAAGAAGATCGAGGAACTGGAAGCGGCGATCGCCCGCGACGAGGAGGCGCTGGCCGATCCGGCGCTCTATACCCGCGATCCCAAGAAATTCGCCGCGCTGACCGCTGCGATCGAGAAGGTGCGGGCAGAGAAGGACGCTGCCGAGGAACGCTGGCTGGAACTGGCGGAAAAGGCCGAGGGGCTGGGCTGAGGCCCTTGCGCTGCCCCCTGCATCTGATAGCCAACGGGCTGGATGATCTGACAGGGGGCTCCATCATATGACCACGCCGCGCGTCGAGCCGCCACGGCCGCATCATGCCGTTCATTATGTCAATCGGGTCGGTTGGTTGCGTGCGGCCGTGCTGGGTGCCAATGACGGCATCGTGTCGACCGCCAGCCTGATGACCGGGATCGCCGCATCGGGCGCGACGGGCGAGTCCATATTATTGTCGGGCATTGCCGCCTTGGTGGCCGGCGCCATGTCGATGGCGGCGGGCGAATATGTGTCGGTGAGTGCCCAGTCGGACACAGAGCGTGCAGATCTTGCCAAGGAAAAGAAGGCGCTGGCGACGCAGCCTCATGCGGAATGGGAGGAGCTGCGCGACATTTATGTCGAGCGCGGGCTGGACCGGGACTTGGCTGGGCAGGTGGCTACCCAATTGATGGCGACCGATCCGCTGGGCGCCCATGCCCGCGATGAGCTGGGCATTTCTGACCTCAGCACGCCGCGCCCGGTGCAGGCAGGGCTGGCCTCGGCAGCGAGCTTCGCTTGTGGCGCAGCGCCGCCGGTAGTCGCCGCGGCCATCGCGCCGTCGCTGGCCGGGATCAGCGTCGTGCCGGTGTCGCTGCTCTGCCTGTTGCTGCTGGGCTATGTCGGGGCGCGGCTGGGCGGGGCGCGGCCGGGGCGGTCGATGCTGCGTACCTTCTTCTGGGGCGCGCTGGCGATGGCTGTGACGGCGGCGGCGGGGCATCTTTTCGGCGCCGCCATATGATGGCAAGGTCCGCCGCCTGATATCCAAGGGAGACGATGCATGACCGCAATTCAGCAAATACCGCTCAAGACCATCAAGGGCGCCGACGCGACCCTGGCCGATTATGCCGGCAAGGTGGTGCTCGCGGTCAATGTCGCCTCCAAATGCGGGCTGACGCCGCAATATGAGGGGCTGGAAAAGCTCTATGCCGATTATCGGGACAAGGGGCTGGTGGTCGCGGGTTTCCCGGCCAATGATTTCGGTGCCCAGGAGCCGGGCACCAATGACGAGATCGCCACCTTCTGCACCACCAATTTCGGCATCGATTTCCCGATGTTCGAGAAGATCGTGGTCAGCGGGCCGGACAAGCATCCGCTCTATGCCGCACTGACGAGCGCCCTGCCGGAGGCGCAGGGCGATGGCGACAGCTTCCGCGAGCGGCTCAAGGGCTATGGCATGACGCCCAATCCGGTGCCGGAAATCCTGTGGAATTTCGAGAAGTTCGTGATCGCCAAGGATGGCAGCGTTGCGGCCCGTTTCGCGCCGACGACGGCACCCGATGATCCGGCGCTGGTTGCCGCGATCGAAGCCGAACTGGCAAAATAAGCGTCCGACGGGTGGCGTGTCTGCGCGCGCCACCCGTTCTATTCTGCAGCCGTCCCAGAGCGGCGCGTTTTCCCTTTGATTCGGTGAAGTTACGAACCCATGCGACAGGCTATTGTGAAGGCGGCGCTGTGCGGCGCGATGCTGCTGGCGACCACGGCGCAGGCAGCGCTGAGCCCGGCCGAGCAGAAGATTGGCGCCAGCGTCGATGCTGGTCATGAGCCCGCGATCGCCCTGCTGGAAAAGATCGTGAACCAGAATAGCGGGTCGATGAATGTCGCCGGCGTCAAGGCGGTGGCCGACATGCTGCGTCCCGAGTTCGAGGCGCTGGGCTTTACCGTGACCTGGAAGCCGATGGATGCGGTCAAGCGCGCCGGCCATTTTATCGCCGTTCACAAGGGCAAGGTGGGCACGACGAAGATGCTGCTGATCGGCCATCTCGACACGGTGTTCGAGCCGGACTCCCCTTTCCAGACTTTCAAGCGCGAGGGCGACTGGGCGGCCGGGCCGGGTGTCGGCGACGACAAGGGCGGGGTGGTCACGATGCTGCTCGCGCTCAAAGCGATGCAGGCGGCGGGCACGCTGAAGAACGCCAATATCGAGGTGGTGCTGACCGGTGACGAGGAGGATTCGGGCGATCCGGTCTCGATTTCCCGCGCTGACCTGATCGCGGCCGGCAAGCGTGCCGACATCGCACTCGATTTCGAGGGGCTGAGCCGCGAGGACGGCAAGGATATGGGCTCGATCGCGCGCCGCTCCTCCAACAGCTGGACGCTGACCACCAGCGGCAAGTCGGCGCACAGTTCGGGCATCTTCTCGGCCGCCGCCGGTGATGGCGCCGTCTATGAAATGGCGCGGATCATCACCGCTTTCCGCAAGGAATTGCCGGAGCCAAACCTGACCTTCAATGTCGGCCTGATCGGTGGCGGCCAGAGCGCGGACGTCGACAAGGACGGCGTGCGCATCGCCGTGACCGGCAAGACCAACATCATCCCGCCGATCGCCGTCGCCAAGGGCGATTTCCGCACGCTCAGCCAGGACCAGACCGAGCGGGTGCGGGCGAAGATGCAGGCAATTGTCGACAACGGCCATCTGCCCGGCACCGGTGCCAGCATCGCCTTTGATCTGGGCTATCCCTCCATGGCACCAACGGCGGGCAACCGCGCGCTGCTCGGCAGATTGAATGGCATCAACAAGGATTTGGGCCTGCCCGAAATGCCCGAGCTTGATCCGCTCAAGCGCGGCGCGGGCGATATCAGCTTCGTCGCGCAGGATGTCGACGGGCTGGTGGGGCTGGGCCTCGCCTCGACCGGCGACCATAGCCCGGCGGAAAAGGCGGACCTGTCCACCATGCCGCGCCAGGCCAAGCGGGCGGCCATATTGATGACCCGCCTGTCGGCCGAGAAGGGCCGGAAATGATCGTGCCTCGGGCGCCGGCTTCCGCTGGCGCCCGATAGCGGCTACGGAAAGCCATGCTGCCGCCGACCCCGACGATCGCCACCCATATCGGACCCGTGCTGGAGGCGTTGAGCCTGATCGGCACCTTCGTCTTCGGGGCTTCCGGCGCATTGGCTGCCGCGCGCCTGCGCCAGACATTGGTGACCTTTGCCTTCTTCGCCCTGCTGACCGGGGTGGGCGGCGGCACGGTGCGCGACCTGCTGATCGATGCGCCGGTCTTCTGGATCCATGATCCGGCGCCGTCGATTGTCTGCATGGCTGCCGCCATTACCGTCTGGATCACGCCGCGCCGCTGGTGGAGCGACCATGCGCTCGACTGGCTCGATGCGATCGGGCTGGCTGCCTTCGCGGTCTTTGGCGCGGCCAAGGCAATGAGCTTTGGCGTGCCGCCCTTTGTCGCGGGGATGATGGGCGTGGTCACAGGCTGTGTTGGCGGGATCATGCGCGACACGCTGGCGGGCGAGCCGTCGATCCTGCTGCGCCCCGAACTTTATGTCACAGCCGCAGCGTTCGCCTCCGGCCTGTTCGTGCTGTTGCGGCTGGCCGGGCTGGATGTGCCGGTCGCCGGCGTGATCGCGGCGCTGCTGGGATTTGGCCTGCGGGCGCTGGCAATCCGGCGCGGGCTGGGGTTGCCCGCCTATAAGGAGGCGGGCGAGTGATCGGCCTGCTTCGGGACCGTCACTTCCCGTTTCGATATTCCAGCGCCGGCCCCTTGTCGCCCAGCAGCGAGCGATAGACGAAATCCTTGCCGCGCCGGCGATCCAGTTCGGCCTTGGCCTCCGCCAGCGTGTCCGGGCTCTGGAACAGTTGCGCGGCGGTCAGCGCCATCGCCTTGGCGGCGACGACCGCGCCCTTGGTGCCGACGCTGGTGCCGCTGGCCGCGACTGCCTGCCAACTGTGCGGCGGGGTGCCGGGTGCCCAGGTGGCCGCGACCATGCCGACCGTCGGCGTCGTGTAGCTGACATCGCCGACATCGGTGGAGGCGGGGGTCAGGCCGCCGCTGCTATAGGCTTCGACACTGCCGTCGCCCATGCGCGTGCCCTTGGGGAAGCTCGACTGGACCTGGGTGATGAAGGCCTGTTCCTGCCCATTGTAGCTGGGCAGGGCCACCTGTTTCAGATTGTCGTACATGACATGGCCCAGCGTGTCGTTGGGCAGCAGGTCGAAGGTGCCGCCGACCTGGTTGAACTCGACCGTGGTGCCGGTGCCCATGGCCGCGCCCTCGGCCGCCTTCTTCACCCGGTCCATGATGTCGGCGACCACCTGCTGATTGGGGTGGCGGACATAATAATAGACCTCGGCCGTATCGGGCACGACATTGGGCGCCTTGCCGCCATCGGTGATGACATAATGGATGCGAGTTTCCTGCGGCACATGTTCGCGCATCATGTTGACCATGGCGTCCATCGCTTCGACCCCGTCGAGCGCGGAGCGGCCACGTTCGGGCGCGGCGGCGGCATGGGCGGCGGTGCCGTGGAAGCGGAACTTGCCGCTGATATTGGCGAGTGCAGTATTCTGCGACGCGCTGTTGCTGTCGGCGGCATGCCAGTGGATCATCGCCGACACGTCCTTGGTGAGGCCCGCGCGGACGATGAACACCTTGCCCGATCCGCCTTCCTCCGCCGGGGTGCCATAGAGGCGCAGTTCGCCCTTGATCTTGTGCGCGACCATCCAGTCCTTGGTGGCGATGGCGGCCGCGACCGAGGCTGCGCCGAACAGATTATGGCCGCAGCCATGGCCGGCAATGCCCTCGATCGGCTTGCGCACCGGCTCGGCCGCCTGCGGCAGGCCGGGCAGCGCGTCATATTCGGCGAGCAGGCCGATGACCGGACCTTCGCCGGTCCTGAAGCGGGCGACGAACGCGGTCGGCATGCCGGCGATCCCGGCCTCGACCGTGAAGCCGGCGGCCTTCAACTGCTGCTGCAACAGGGCCGAACTCTTGGTCTCCTGAAAGCCGATTTCGGCATAGTTCCAGATCTGCAGGGCGTTCTTGGCCAGCGTATCCGCGCCGCGATCGACATCCGCCATGATCGCCATCTTGTCGCCATCGGCCAGCGGCCCGGCCAGGGCGGGTGCCGATGCGCCGAGCGCGAGGAGGGCGAGGAAGGAGCGGGCGAAGCGTGACATGGATGGATCCCCTGGCTGCATGAAGCGGGGCGGTCAGCACCATTCCCCACTGGTGAAACGGCTTATCGATCAGGGCGATGGATACCACCATCACAAAAGTGAAATTTTTGATGGGGGAAATTTTCGGGCCTGCGTCTCCGACAATGAGAGGGTTTCCGGCCACGCAGCCGGACGAGGGGACAACCTCAAAAGATCAGAGCCCATCCGAAGGGATCGGATGGCGGGAGCCAGGGGAAGACATATGGGTGTGTATCGGAACAAGGGAGCCTGCGCGGCGAGCCTGATCGCCATGGGATGGGCCATGACCGCAGGCAGCGCATTTGCGCAGGACGCCGCCCCGGCGGCGGATGCGGCGGACGGCATCGTCGTCGTCGGCTCGCAGATCAAGGGCGCCAAGATCAACGAGGCGCTGCCGGTCACGGTGGTATCGACCGACGAGATCAAGAGCGCTGCCGCCGTGTCGGGCGACGAGCTGTTCCGTTCGATCCCGCAATTTGGCGACGTCCAGTTCAACAGCCAATATCTGCCCGGCAGCTCCAACGGCGCGCGCGGCGACGTCGGCTCGCTCGACCTGCGCAGCCTGGGCATCGGCAACACGCTGGTGCTGCTGAACGGCCGCCGTGTCGTCGCCCACCCGACCAGCCAGGCCAACGACCAGCTGGTGCCGGTGCTGAGCTACAACACCAATGCCATCCCGGTGAATGGGCTGGAGCGGCTGGAAGTGCTGCGCGACGGCGCGGCCGCCATTTACGGCGCGGATGCGGTGGCGGGTGTGGTCAACACCGTGCTCAAGACCGACTATCAGGGCGCCGAACTGTCGCTGCAATATGGCGGCGCGGAAGGCACCGGCCTGCGCGAGTTCAACGGCAATGGCGTGATCGGCACCAACTTTGCCGAAAATCGTGGCAACATCACCCTGTTCGGCAGCTATGACCATGGCACCGGCCTGGATTCGACCGAGCAATATTATACCGAATCCTCCGACAAGCGCGGCCTGTTCGAGGGGACGGCATTCGAAGGCTCGACCTCGCTCGACGGCCGGTCGACCACCACGCCCTTCGCCAACCTGCGCACCTATGGCAATGTGCCCGTCACCATCAACGGCACGTCCCTGACCAACGCATCGGGCCAGTTCCACCTGCAGCCGACCAGCAGCACGGGCTGCGTCGCGGCGATCGGCAATGATCGCTGCATCCAGAATGGGGCGATGGCGACGGCGGGCGCGGACCGCGACCTGCGTTATGACTCGCTGGCGCAGGGCACGTCGATCATGCCGCGCCTCAACCGCCTCAACCTGTTCATGACCGGCCACTATGACATCAGCGACGATGTCACCTTCTTCGCCGAAGCCGGCTTCTATCGCAGCAAGACCAAGGCACAGCAGAGCCCGGTCGCAACGCTCAGCTCGATCCCCATCTATGTGCCGGCGAGCAACTACTGGAACCCGCTGGGTCAGGCCGTGTTCGCCAACGGCACCGTCAATCCCAACCGCCTGGCCGGCACCAATGCCCCGGCCGCGGGCCTGCCGCTCACCATCAACAATTATCTGTTCGATGACTTCGGTCCGATGAACGTCACCGTGACCAACCAGCAATATCGCCTGCTGGCCGGTCTGCGCGGCGAGTTCAACGGCTTCAACTGGGAAAGCGCGGTCAGCTATTCCGAAGCCTGGGCCCGCGACGTCAGCGACAATATCAGCCGCACCAAGCTGCAGGAATATCTGTCGCTGTCGACCCCGGACGCCTACAACATCTTCGGCACGTCGGTGAACAGCCAGTCGACTATCGACGCGATGCGCGAGGAACTGGTCCGCTATACCAAGTCGACCCTGGCGACCTATGACTTCCGCATCTCCAAGAACGACCTGTTCACCCTGCCGGGTGGCAATGTCGGCTTTGCGGCGGGTATCGAGGCGCGGCGCGAGACCCAGCTCGACGATCGCGATCCGCGCATCGACGGCACCATCACCTATACCGATCCGCTGACCGGCGCGGTCTCGGGCGACTTCGTCAACTCCGCGCTCAACAACGACACCAGCGGCCATCGCGAAGTGTTCGGCGCCTATGCGGAATTCGCCGTGCCGCTGGTTTCGCCGGAAATGGACATCCCGCTGGTGCGCAGCCTGGATCTCCAGCTTGCCGGCCGCTACGAACATTATAGCGATTTCGGCGATGTCGCCGTGCCCAAGATCGCCGGCGCCTGGGAAGTGGTGCGCGGCATCCGCTTCCGTGGTTCCTGGGCCAAGTCGTTCCGTGCGCCGAACCTGGAGCAGACCAACGCGACGGTCGTGACGCGCGCGAACAGCCGCACCGACTATATCATGTGCGAGGCGGACGTTCGCGCCGGCCGCATCACCGACTTCTCGCAATGTTCGCGGGCGCAGACCACCTCGGCCCGGCGTTCGGGTAACCCGGATCTCGATCCTGAACGGGCAAAGACCCTGTCCTTCGGCGTCGTGTTGGAGCCGCCGCTGCCCGACGGCATGGGCCATCTGACCTTCACCACCGACTGGTGGCGGGTGCGCCAGACCGGCCTAGTCGGCATCTTCGGCGAAGGCAATGCGCTGATCCTCGACTATCTGCTGCGCAAGCAGGGTTCGAGCAATCCGAACGTGATCCGGGCCGCGGCGACCGCTTCGGATGTCGAAGCCTTTGCCGGCACCGGCCTGACCCCGGCGGGCGAGGTTCTCTACGTCCTCGACCAATATACCAATTTGCAGCCGCAGACGGTGAAGGGCCTGGATTTCAACCTGACCTATCGCACGCCTGAAACCAGCATCGGCAGCTTCAACTTCGCGGTCAATGCGTCGCACTTCCTGAAATATTATCAGGAACCCTCGCCGGGCATCGCCGAACTGCTGGCGGCGCAGGACGCGGGCGACATCGACGCCGCCGTCAACATCTCGGGCGGCCGCAGCCTGCTGCAGCTCGACCGCAAGCCCAAGTGGCGCGGTTCGGCCTCGCTCACCTGGTCGCTCAATAATGTGACGGTCGGCGCCTTCGCCCAATATACCGGCAAGGTCTATGACACCGGCCTGATCGACGCCGACGGCGATTACTGGACGGTCAAGGCGACCACCACGGCGAACCTCTATGGCCAGTATCGCTTCACCGAGGGATCGCTGAGCGGCACCAGCATGCGCATCGGCGTGCGCAACCTGTTCGACAAGGCGCCGCCGCTGTCGTCCAGTGGCTATCAGGGCCAGCTTTATTCGCCGCTGCGTCGCTATTGGTACTTGAACGTCAGCCACAAATTCTGATGCCTCCTGGGGCACCGGCCATCGCGCCGGTGCCCATTTTTTGCTTTCGGGACATGTTATTGATGAAATCGCTGCGCGCGCTGCCGCTTGTCGCCCTGATGATCCTGAGCGTGCCGGCCGGCACCGCGCTGGCCCAGCCCGCGCCGGCGGCAAGTCCGGCCCCGGCCAGCCTGTTCACGCTGGCGGGCGGGCAGAAGATCGTCCTGCCCAAAGCGGGCGCCAATGGCGTCATCGCCCGCTATCTCTACACCCCCTCGATCGCGGGCGGCCTGGGCGCAGCCGAGATCGGCCTGGATCGCGCGCGGCTGGGCGAGACGCAGGTGCTACTGTTCCGCAAGGTCGGCAACAAGGTGCTGGCCGAGTTCGAGAATTACCGCTTCCGCGCGCTCAATGGAGACGCCGGCGAGGAGCAGGCAGTCGCGCGCTCCTTCTCCAATTCGCCGATCTGGTCGGGCGATATTGTCAGCGAAGATGACAGGGGCATCACGCTCGATCTGTCCGGCCTGCTGATGCGCGATGCCTTTGACGTTGCCGGGCGGCTGAAGGCGACCAAGGCCGGCAATTTCAAGATTGCGCCGGCGCTGTCCTATGTCGATCCGGCGCAGAGCCTGGCCTTCCCGGACAATGTCGAGTTCGAGGCGGCACTGACCTTCACCAGCGACGAGCCGGGACGCAGCATCGAGCGGGTGTTGCCCGATGCGCGCGGGCTGACGGTGCGGGTGCATCACAGCTTCATCCGCCTGCCCGATGCCAATTTCCACACCCGTGCCCATGACCCGCGCACCGGCACGTCGGTCCAGGTCATCCGCAACAATTATGCCGCCGCGCTGGACGAGCCGATCGTCACCCGGCTGGTGCGCCGGTTCCGGCTGGAGAAGACCGATCCCAATGCCGCGCGTTCGGCGGTCAAGAAGCCGATCATCTTCTATGTCGACCGCGCCGCGCCGCAGGCGATCCGCGATGCGCTGAAGGAAGGAGCCCAATGGTGGGCGCAGGCGTTCGACGCCGCCGGCTTCGTCGACGCCTTCCGGGTCGAGGAACTGCCGGTCGGCGCCAATCCGATGGACGCGCGCTACAATGTCATCGCCTGGGTCCATCGCGAGACGCGCGGCTGGTCGACCGGCACCACCATCGTCGATCCGCGCAGCGGCGAAATCGTGCGCGGCGTGGTGCAGCTGGGATCGCTGCGGGCCTGGCAGGACAAGCTGATCTTCGAGGGGCTGGCCGGCGCATCCAGGGAAGGCACCGGCGCCAGCGATGACCCGATCATGCTGGTCAAGGCGCGGCTGCGCCAGCTCGCCGTGCATGAGGTCGGCCATGCGCTGGGCCTGTCGCATAATTTCGCCGGTTCGACCTTCGAGAACCGGGCGTCGGTGATGGACTATCCTGCGCCGCGCATTGCCGTGCGGGACGGCGCGCTCGACTTTTCCGACGCCTATGCCACCGGCGTCGGCGCCTGGGACAGGTTCGCGATCGACTGGCTCTATCGCCAGTTCCCGGCCGGCACCGACGAGAAGGGCGCGCTCGACGCCATGACCCGCGCGGTCCAGGCCAAGGGCTATCGCTTTGTCGCCGATGGTGACACACGCGGCGATGGCGATGCCCAGCCCTGGGGCAATATGTGGGATGACGGCACGGATGCCGCCGCGCAGTTGACCCATATCATGGATGTGCGCCGGATCGCGCTCGACCGTTTCGGGCTCGACAATCTGCCGGCCGGGGCGGCCGCCGCCGACCTGCGCCGGATGATCGTGCCGATCTATCTGTTCCATCGCTATCAGGTAACGGCCGCGTCGAAGCTGATCGGCGGGGTGGATTACAGCTATGCGGTGAAGGGCGACGGCCATGAGCAGGCGCTGCCGGTCGACGCCGCGCAGCAGCGGGCGGCATTGCGCGCCCTGCTCGCGACGCTCGATCCCGCCGCGCTCGATCTGCCCGATCGCCTGTCACCTTTGCTGTCATCGATCCAGTCGGGCATGAGCGACCGCCAGACCGACATCGAACTGCTGCCCGGACGCACCGCCGCCGCCTTCGACTGGGCGCGCGCGGCCGAAGTGGCGGCCGACGGCAGCTTCATCGCGATGCTGGCGCCCGAGCGGCTCAACCGGCTGGTGGCGCAGCATGCCGCCGATGCCGGCCAATTGTCGCTCGACGAATATCTGGGCGCGATCGACGATAGGGTGATGGCCGCTGGGGCAACGGGCCGGCAGGCGGAAATCGCGCGGCAGGTCCGTGCCCGCTATGTCCTGCGCCTCATCAGCCTGGCCGATGACAAGCAATTGTCGTCGACCGCGATCGCGATCGTGCGGGCGCATATGGAAAGCCTGGCCGAGCGCCTCGGCAAGCGTGGCGCTGCCGCCGACGCCGCGCATAATCGCTATCTCGCCACCATGCTGACCGCCTCGCCCGAGGAGCGCGCCAAGCTGGCCGAGCCGATCGCGCCGCCGCCGCCGATCCCGCCGGGCGCGCCGATCGGCAGCGATGCCGAATGCTGGTTCTGCATGCCGACCGTGTCGGCGACCGAAGAATAATCATTGCCTTTGAGGGGGAAGTCCCATGCGTAAATCTGTTGTCACTGCTCTGCTGGCCTCGGCCATTGCCTTGCCGATCGCACTGCATTCCGCCGCCTCCGTCTCGGCCCCGGCCGATGGCGGCACGGTCGCCATCGTCGGTGCGACCATTTTCGACGGCACTGGTGCTGCGCCCGCGCCCGGCACCGTGCTGATCCAGGATGGCCGCATCACCGCCGTCGGCGCCGATGTGAAGGTGCCGCGCGGCGCCAGGGTCATCAACGCCAAGGGCAAGGCGCTGCTGCCCGGCTTCTTCGACGTCCATACCCACTGGACCGCGGGCGGCAGCCCCAGCACCTTCCCGCAGATCGCCAATGCCTATGTCGCGGCCGGCGTGACCACGGTGAATGATTTCAACGAGGCGCCCGAGGCGTTCGCGCCGCTGCGCGCCTGGCTGGGCCAGATGAACGCGCCTCATGTCCGCTTTGCCGCGCGCATCAGCACGCCCGGCGGCCATGGCGCCGACTGGGCCGATCAGGCGACCACCATCTGGGTCAACACCCCCGCCGCCGGCAAGGCCGCGATCGAGAGCCTGGTGCCCTATCAGCCCGATCTGGTGAAGATCTTTTCCGACGGCTGGCGCTATGGCGTGTCGCCCGACAATACCAGCATGGACGAATGGACGCTGAAGGCCACGGTCGAGGCGGCCCATGTCCAGAACTGGCCGGTGCTGACCCACACCGTCACCGTCGATCGCGGCCTGGTCGCGGCGCGGGCGGGCGTGGATTCGCTCGCCCATGGCCTGCAGGACCGGCCGATCACCGCCGAGGAAGTCGCCGCGATCAAGCAGAGCGGCATGGCTATGGCGCCGACCCTGGCGGTCTATGATCCCTATAAGCGCGGCGACGTGAAGGCGGACGATCCGCGCCTGAAGCAGACCTTCCGCAAGTTCGGCTTTGCGCTGGGCAATGTGAAGGCGCTGTTCGATGCCGGCGTGCCGATCGCGCTGGGCACCGATGCGGGCATGCCGGGCACGCCGCATGGTCCGTCGACCCTGCACGAGATGGAATTGCTGGTACAGGCCGGCCTGACGCCCAGCCAGGCGCTGGTCGCCGGCACCCAGACCAGCGCGAAGATCATGCGCATCGATGCCGATCGCGGCACCATCGCGGTTGGCAAGCGCGCCGACATCGTGCTGATCGACGGCACCCCCTGGACCGACATCAAGGATGTTTACAAGGTGTCGCAGGTGCTGATCGACGGCAAGCTGGCCTATGGCGCCGGCGCCCCGGCGCTGCCCGCCGCCAACAAGACCGACCGTCTGCCCTCGATCAGCGTGCCTGCGCTGATCGACGATTTCGAGCGCGACGATCGCCGCTCGTCGATCGACACGCTGCGCGTCGACACGCCCGATGGCGGCATCGACCGGTCGGTCGAGATCACCCAGACGGTGCCGCGCGACGAAGGCGGCAAGGCGCTGTCGCTGTCGGCGCGCATGGCGGTCAAGGAAGCGGCCTATGCCGGCTTTGCCATTCCGCTGAGCCGCGGGTCGATCACCCCGGCGAAGATCAGCGGTTACAAGGGCCTGCGCTTCGAGCTGAAGGGCGACGGCGCCTACACCGTTCGCCTGAACGGCCTGGACGGCGTCTGGGAAGCGCAGGTGCAGGGCGGCGCGGGCTGGGCTGCGGTCGAGGTGCCGTTCAGCCAGTTCAAGCCGGTCGAGCGGCGCGGCAAGGTCGGCCCGGCCTTCACCGGTGACGGCATCACCCAGGTCGAGTTCGGCGGATCGCGCGGTCCCGGCAAGCGCATGTGGTTGCAGATCGACAATGTCCGCTTCTACTAAGGGCTGACGGCCTATTTCAAAGGGCGCGATCGAGCATCGCGCCCTTTCCTCTTTCTGCCCGCTTACGACCAGATATCTGGAGAGATTGCATGAAACCCCATTGGCTTTTCCTGTCGGGCGCGCTGTTGTTGCAGGCGGTTCCTGCTGCGGCTCAGACCACCGCCCAATCCGGCACGCCGACCCCGCCCGAGCGCTTCTTCAAGCAGCCGCCGGGGACCGACTATTATCTCGCCAACTACAGCGAATATGAGGCCTATCTCCAGAAGCTGGCGACCCAGAGCGACCGGATGAAGCTGGTCGACATCGGCAAGAGCGCGGAAGGGCGCAGCCAGTGGATGGCGATCGTCTCCTCGCCCGCGAACCTGGCCAAGCTGGACGCGTATCGCGCCATTGCCGAGAAGCTGGCCCGCGCCCATGGCGTGGACGAGGCGCAGGCGCGCACGCTGGCGGCGCAGGGCAAGTCGGTGGTCTGGATCGACGCGGGCATGCACGCGACCGAGACGGTGACGTCGCAGGGGCAGATCCAGGTGCTCTACCGGATGCTGACCCAGTCGGACCCGGAAACGATGCGCATGCTGGACGACTGCATCATCCTGTTCGCGCATGACAATCCCGACGGCATGGAACTGGTCGCCAACTGGTATATGCGTTCGGCCGATCCCAAGAAGCGCGAGATGGCGACGCTGCCGCGCCTCTACCAGAAATATATCGGTCACGATAATAACCGCGACAGCTTCATGGCGGCGATGCCCGAGACCGAGAATGTCAATCGGGTGCTGTTCCGCCAATGGTATCCGCAGATCGTCTATAACCAGCATCAGACCGGGCCGGAGGGCATGGTGGTGTTCGTGCCGCCGTTCCGCGATCCGTTCAATTTCAATTATGACCCGATCGTCATGGCGCAGCTCAACGAAGTCGGCTTCGCCATGCATTCGCGCCTGATTTCCGAAGGCAAGGCGGGGTCGGGCACGCGCAGCGCGGCGCCCTATTCGACCTGGCACAATGGCATGGAACGGTCGGTCGCCTATTTCCACAACAGCATCGGCCTGCTGACCGAGATCATCGGCGGGCCGACCCCGGCGAAGATCCCGCTGGTGCCATCGACCCAGTTGCCGCGCGGCGACGAGATGATGCCGATCGGCCCGCGCGACTGGCATTTGCAGGATTCGCTCGACTATCAATGGACGCTGGACCGCGCGGTCATCGACTATGCCTCGCGCAATCGCGAGCGGCTGCTGTTCAACATCTGGAAGATGGGCGCCAACAGCATCGAGAAGGGCAGCAAGGACAGCTGGACCATCACCCCCTCCAAGGTCGACCGGCTGGCCAATGCCAAGGCGCTCGATGAAGGGCGCGGCCCCAAGAAGGTCGATCCCGGCCTCTACAAGACAATGCTGCAGGCCCCGGCCGAGCGCGATCCGCGCGCTTACATCATCCCCGCCGACCAGCGCGACATGCCCACCGCGATCGCCTTCCTCAACGCGCTCATCAAGAATGGCGTCGAGGTGGAGCGCGCCGACGCGCCGTTCCAGGCGGGCGGCAAAAACTATGCCGCCGGTTCCTATATCGTGCGCACCGATCAGGCCTATCGCCCGCATGTGATCGACATGTTCGAGCCGCAGGACCATCCGCACGACACGGATTTCCCCGGTGGTCCGCCCAAGGCGCCCTATGACATTACCGGCTATACTTTGGCCTATCAGATGGGGGTCGGCTTCGACCGGCTGCTCGACGGGCTGGACCAGCATTTCACCCCGGTCCCCGACCTGCTGGCGCCGCCGCCCGGCCGGATTGTCGGCCAAGGCAAGGCGGGCTGGATCGTCGGCCATGAAAGCAACAACAGCTTCATCCTGACCAACCGTCTGTTGAAGGCCGGGGTGCGTCCGGCCTGGCTGAAGCAGGCGGTGAGCGCCGATGGCGAGGCGATGCAGGCCGGCGCGATCTGGATCCCGGCATCGGCCGGCGCGCAGAAGATCGTCGGCGACGCGGTGACAGGGCTGGGCCTGACCGCCCATGCGCTCGATGCCGCGCCGCAGGGCGAGCGCATTGCGCTCAAACCCCTGCGCATCGGCCTGGTCGATCGCTATGGCGGCAATATCCCGACCGGCTGGACCCGCTTCCTGCTGGAGAAGTTCGAATTCCCGTTCGCGCCGGTCTATGCCAAGCGTCTGGATGCGGGCAATCTGGCGAAGGATTATGATGTGCTGTTGTTCGCCGACGGCGCGCTGCCGCCGAGCGGCGCCTGGGGAACGGCCCGCGCCGGCAAGCAGCCGGACGTCAAGGATACGCCGGCCGAGTTCGTGCCGATGCTGGGCGATCTGACCGACGCCAAGACGGTGCCGGCGGTCGCGGACTTCGCCCGCAATGGCGGCGCGGTGGTCGCGATCGGCAATTCGGCCCGCTTCATCGACCTGCTCGGCACGCCGCTGAAGCCTGCATTGTCCCGCGAGGTGGAGGGGGCGATGAAGCCGCTCGACACCAAGAGCTTCTTCATCCCCGGATCGATCCTGCGCGCGCGCGTCGATAACCGCCAGCCGCTGGCCTATGGCCTGCCCGATCAGGTGGACATGTTCTTCAACCGCTCGCAGACCTTCGTGACGGCGAATGCCACCCCCTATGGCCAGGTGTCCTGGTTCGAGGGCCGCGACCTGCTGCGCAGCGGCTGGGCCGTGGGACAGGAGAAGCTGGCCGGCACGATCGCCGTCGCCGATGTCGATGTCGGCAAGGGCAAGCTGCTGGTGATGGGGCCGGAAGTGGCACAGCGCGCCCAATCCTATGGCACGTTCAAATTCCTGTTCAATGCGCTGCTCTATGGCGCGGCCGATCGGAAATAAGGAAAGGAGCGGGGCATCATCGGACGCCCCGTTCTTTCGGATCAGCCCCGGACGGCGCAGTCGCCGGGGATGATCTGGTCGCCGCGGGTCAGGACGATCCGGTCGGCGCTACGCGCTACATGCACCAGCCCCTGCTGCTCCAGCGCTTCGGCCAGGCCATCGGCATTGTCGATGTCGAACACGCCGCTGATGGCGATATGGGCGGCATCCTCCTTCACCTCCAACCGGCCCGAGCCATAGCGGTTCATTTCCGCCGCGACGTCCGACAGGCAGCGGCCGGTGAAGACGATGCGGCCGTCGCGCCAGGCGCTTTCGCGGGTCACGTCGACCGGATCGACCGAAACGCTCTGATCCTTCTGCGTCAGCCGCATGCCGGCGGGCAACAGGGTGGCGCGGCTGCCATCGCGCGTCCGGGCAGCGGTGACGACGCGCACCAGCCCTTCGGTCGTTGTCACCTGTTCCCGGCCCGAAAGGCGCGACACGTCGAAGGCGGTGCCGACCGCCGTGGCCGTGAGCTTGCCGGCCGATACGCTGAAGGGGCGGCTCTTGTCCTTTTGGACGGCGAAATAGGCGCGGCCCGATTCCAGCGCGACCGCCCGCTTGTCGGTGGAGAAGGCAAAGCGGATCGCACTGTCGGCGTCCAGGATCACGCGCGATCCATCGGGCAGCTGGATATTGCGGCGGCGGCCGGCCGGGCTGAACAGGCGCGTGCCCGTCGCCCGTGCCACCTGTTCGCCGGACAGGGCAGGCGGCACGGGATGGTCGGCAGGCCGGCTGGTGAACCAGAGCGTCGCCGGCACCGCCAGCAGCGCGGTCAGCGAGGCCGCCAACAAGGCCGCGCGCCACGGGCGGCGACTGGTGGATGGCGCAGCGGCTTCGCTCTGGCGCGTCTGCATCTGGGCGAGCATCGCCGCGATCGCATCATCCTGTACCGCAGCGCCGGCGACGTCCCAGCTCCGCTCGACCGCGTCCATGGCCGCGCGATGCGCCGGGGCCGCGTCGCACCAGGCGGCGATCGCCGCCCGCTCGGCGGATGTCGCCGTGCCGGACTGCAACCGCGCCCAGTGGGCGGCGGCGATGTCGAAGGGGTCGTCCCCGTCCTGGGTCATGAAGTGACCGCTATCCTATCGTGCCATGCGCCGGGCGATATGCGCGACGGCCTTGGCGACATGTTTCTCGATCGCGCTCACCGAAATGCCCAGCCTTTCTGCAATATCGCCATAGGCCAGCCCTTCGTAGCGCCGCATCAGGAAGATGTCGCGGGTCCGTTCCGGCAGCTCTTCCAGCGCGCGGACGACCTGGGCGATCTCTTCCCTTGCCTGTAAGACGCGGTCGGCGGTCCGTTCCTCAGCAGGATGATCCTTTTCCGTCAGTTCATCATGCCCCTTGGCATGACGGACCTGATCGCGCCGCGCCTGATCGCGCAATACGCTGGACGCGGTGCGGAAGATATAGCCTTCCAGATTGTCGATGCCGTCGGGCGACTGGCGCACATGCATGCGCAGCATCACGTCCTGCACCAGGTCATCGACGATATGGGCGCTGGTGACGCGGCGGGCGAAATAGCGGCGCAGCGCCGGGATATAGGCGGAATAGTCGGTCGCCCTGTTTTCCGCCCCGCCCGGTTGCGGCAACGACGATCCTGATAGACGGTTCAACCCCGAAACCCCTTGTCCGCGCTTTCAAACCCCTTGCGGGCCGCCCCGGCGACCCGCATCACCAATGCCGGTCCCAGCTCAGCAGGATCGATCGCGGTCCTGAACTGAACGTTTGACCGACCCCATATCCGTTAGTCACCGCGCGCAAATTCGCGACGCGGTTGAAAATATTGCGCGCGCGCAGCGACAGGCTGGTCCGTTCCCGGCGCCAGCTGACCCCCGCACCGAACAGCGAGAAGCTCGACGTCTCGACGAAATCGGGATCCTCGCGGGTGAAGGTGGACCAGGAACCCGACTGATATTGCCAGTCACCCTCGACCGTCAGCTGGCCATGGCCGCCGACCGACCAGCTGCGCGCCAGGCTGGCCTGCAACCGGCGATGCGGTACGAAGGGGATGCTGTCGCCCTTGTCGGCGCCACCGACCAGCGGCGCGGCGTCGGACACGCGGGTCAGGTCGGCGCGGATCAGGCTGGCTTCCAGCCGGGCGGTCAGGCCCGGCAGCGGCCGGGCGACCAGTTCGAACTCGGTGCCCAGGATCATCGCATTGCCGACATTGACCAGATAGGCGTGCGAGCGATTTTCCGACAGCGCCCGATACTGCATGTCGCGCCAGTCGTTCATATAGGCGGTCAGCGTCATCTCGCTGTCGCGTCCCAAATGCAGGTTGAAGCCGAGTTCAGCGCCCCACAGGCTGTCGCCATCATAGGTGCGGCGATCGGGCAGCAGCACCGAGGCCGTATTGACCCCGCCCGGCCGGATGCTGCGCGTCAGCTGGGTATGCCAGCTCGCCCCCGGCGCGATCGGCAGGTCGATATGGACGCGGGTGCTGAGCCCGCCCGACCGGCTGACAGCGCGCGGCCAGGAGTCGATCGATCCGCTGAGCAGATTGGGCACGACCACGTCATTCTGCGATGCGACGCGATAATCATCATAGCGCAGCCCGAGCGAAACCAGCAGATCATCCTCCCGATAGGAGAGCGTGCCGAACAGCGCCGCCTGATCGCGGCTGATCGCCAGCCGGCGCGCGCCGAACAGTTCGCCGGTCACATCGGGATCGCCGCTGTAGGAGGAGAGTTCGCTGCGCAGCCGCTCGCTCCGATGATCGATCAGCACGCCCGCCACCCAGCCCAGCCCGTGGGCATTGTCATGGCCCAGGCGCAATTCCTGCAGGATGCGGGTCGACACGATCGGAATATGCAGCAGCGATGGCGCGAGGCCGGCGGCATAATCGGCGAACTGCTGCGTCTGCGCCGGATCGCAGGATGGACTGTCGAGCCCGAAAAAGCGTTGGCAGGCTTCGGGATCCTGCCCCTGCAACATGGTGGCGTTGGTCCGATCATAACGCCGGTCGAGCGACCAACGATAGGCGGCGGTGATGCTGGTCAGGCGGACCGGGCCGCCGCCATAGCCGATCTTGAGCCGCCCCATCAGGAAATCATGGGTGGTGGGCGCGGCGAAATAGCGGTCGGTGCGATAGGGGCCGAGCGACTGGAACCAGGAGGACGCATCGGCAATGCGGCGATGCTGCCAAGTGAGCAGCGCCGATATGTCGAGATCGGGCTGTGGCACGGTCCGGGCGATCAGGCGCAGCCCCGATATGTCGTCGTCATTGACGTTGCGCGCGCCGGTGCGGACATTGTCGACATAGCCGCCCGCGCGGCTGGCATAGGCGGTCGTGCGCAGG
Organism: Sphingobium sp. VMM; assembly: GCF_056790315.1. Taxonomy (NCBI): domain Bacteria; kingdom Pseudomonadati; phylum Pseudomonadota; class Alphaproteobacteria; order Sphingomonadales; family Sphingobiaceae; genus Sphingobium; species Sphingobium sp. VMM. The sequence continues at coordinate 1,227 of NZ_JBXGSI010000032.1, read as the reverse complement.
GCGGCGCGCTCGCCCAGCGGGATATTGAGCGTGGAGGAGGCCGACAGGTCGGGCTCGCCGCCCTGCTGCATGCCCAAGCCCAGGCTGGCGCCGCCGCCCCATTGGCCCAGATGCGGTTCTTCCGGCGCGATCTCGATCTCGCCGGCAAGCGCGCCGACGCCATGTTCGGCGCTGCGTGCGGTGCGGGCGATGCGGACCTGCGCGCACGACCAGCGACAGGTCGCTGGTCGTGCGCGCGGCGTCGCTGCCGGTGCCCGACGGGCCGGCGATCGGCACGTCGCCGAAATAGACCAGGGTGGTCGATTCCCCCGCCATGCCGACGCCGCGCACGACCAGCGCGCGCTGACCGGCATTGCCCGGCTCGCTGCTGATACCCGGACTAGCTTCGACCAGGGCGGCAATCCCCGCCGCGCTGGGCCGCAGCCGCAGGTCGCCGGCAAAGCTGACCGGATCGGTCCGGCGCTGCGCGGTGACGATCAGCGGGCGGGCCGGGGGCAGGGGGGATGGGAGGGGGGCGGCTGCAATGTCGGCTGTGCCGCGGATCGGGGCGGCCGGCTCGATCAGGATGACATGGGCGTCCGTCTCCCGGAAGGTCAGGCCGCTACCCTTGAGCAGCCGGCGCAGCGCGCTCGAAAAGGACATGGTGCCCGACAGCCGGTGCGACGTGGCCGAATCGGCAAGGGCGGAGCGGAAGACGATCTGCCGGCCTGCCTGCAAGGCGAGCTGCTGGATCGCGGTTTCCAGCTTCTGACGGGGGATATCGAATGCCGTGTCGCCGCCGTTGCGCGCGAATGCCGGGGCGGGGATGAGGGGCATGGCCAGGAATAGGGGCGCGCCGATTGTCGCGATCCGGCGCAGCGCATGCCGCCCCGGCCGCGCGACACCGGCTCTTTTGCACCTTCGTATCACGGACACGCCTTATTCTTCCGACCCGATGTCCAGAACGAGCGACCCCCCACTTTCCATCACGGAATATCGGGTGCCGCGACGGGAGATTGCGCAAATTGTGCAAAGGTCATGAACTGTCCCCAGGACGCGACGCCGGTTTCGACGCTGCTGTCCCGTCAATGTGGAAGGAAGCGCATGACGTCGTCGTCTTTGCGGAAGCGAGGGCGATGGGATCGCGGCCGGATTGCTATCCGAAAGGGGCAGGGGCGTGAATTAAGTTATTCTGTTCCTTCTACAAGTCGGCCTCGTGGCGCGGCCTCCAGGGCATGCAGGCGGGGC
>NZ_JBXGSI010000030.1:0-42957 GCF_056790315.1 Sphingobium sp. VMM | reverse complement strand
CAATCTCCACAAAGCAGCTCTCTCGCTGCGCGCAGGTGGTGTAGGCTATTATCCCGAAAGCAATTTCATTCACGTCGATACCGGCCGGGTCCGTCATTGGTAGAAAGAGCCTCCCAACGACAATTTTGCCCCATTCATCATCATTATGGAGTTACTCTCGAAAACAGAGGCTCAAACACCCGTTCGACCATCCCAGCTACCCCGGCGAGTACAGCGGCGTCCGTCATTTGCCGACGCATTTGCCCAGGAGACGCCACGACATTCGCGTACACTCGACGGTAGCCCCATCCCGCTCGGAATATTTTGCGCAACCAATCTGGAACAGGGTTCGTTTCCTCCGCCACCCAAAGATTGGAGACTTGAACGTTGAACCGCCCTGACACCGAGCCGCCTACGCGCGCCCAATCTGTCTTAGAGTTTGATGCTGCATTGGCGCTTGGCATTCTTTGCGGTGTTCTGTTTGCGGCGATCGTTGGGTTGATGCGATAAATTCGGACTAGAAGTGAAGCTAGGATTGTTGTGTCATCTCTTCGACATTACGGTGTGACCTACCCAGTCTGATAGGCGGGCAGCTTCTTTTGGCCCCCTTAAGTCTTGTGGGCGAAGCAGTGGGTTGGAGCGCGCGGAGCCGCATGCATGCATGTCCCATCGGCGATGATCACATGTCCATATTCGATTGCCTGCGTCTGCCTCCCAACCTTTAGGATGCATGGGCAGGATGCACGGACTATCACTTTCCTCTCCCCGGCGCCGTCGACAGGTGAGCTGGGCACTTAACTTTCGACCAACTGAACAAGGTTGCCCGTTAGACGCCTAACCCGTTCTAAAGTCGCTTGGTCTGCTCCAATCGACGTCCACTGGAACCAACATAATTGCCGCGTTTTATGACGGCATTGCGAGACAGACGCTCGCCTTTTCTCCCGTGGATCCCATTATAGATGCAGCAGCTTCACGAGAATTTCTGGAACATCCGTGGCTCTTTCAAGATCGCCAAGATATTCGACATCGGCACGCAAACATCGCTCGTGCGCAAGCGCGACGGAAGCTTCATTCTGATCGACAGCTACGGCGTTGCAGGATCCGATCGAGAGAAAGTTCTGGGCCTGACCGATAACGGCGCGGCGATTGACACGATCATCAACGTCCACCCATTTCACACGCTTCATTGCGCTGCAGCCCATGATCTCGCGCCGCATGCCCGGCTGTTCGGCACGCGCCGGCATCATGAGAAGGCGCCTGAACTACCTTGGGAACAGGCTGTGATTGAAGATGCTGAAACGCAGGCTCAGTTCAATGATCTCGAATTCTCCATCCCAGCCGGCCTCGATCTGGTGACAAACGACGAACGCGTCCATGCTGTCTCTGTCCTCGTACGACATCGCCAAAGCGGCATCGTTCATGTGGATGACACGCTGATGGTCCTGGCAGCACCGGGTGCGCTCGGCCGCATATTCCCCCAGTCACGGCTGCATTTTCATCCAATGCTGGGAAAGGCATTGCAACACCGCCCTGGCGCTGCCGACGCGTTCATCGCGTGGGCACAAGAGTTGGCAGAGAGGTGGTACGGAGCTCCCTATGTATGCGCTGCCCATTCGGCCGTGCGCCATCTGCCGACCGATGGTTGGCGAACTGAGGTCACTGCAGCTCTCGCAGGCATCTGGTCGACGCTCCAACAACATCGCACGCGCTACGGCTGAACGCCGCGCGACCCTCACTTCATTGCAAGGACATGCCCCATGAGCGCCAACACCGCCCGTACCATAAATCCACTGACAGAAGAGTTGATCGCCACTTACAACTATATGTCCGATGATGAAATGGCTCGTGCCATCTCCGCTTGTCACAATTCATTCCTTGAATGGCGTTTGCGCAGCCTGGAAGATCGCGCCGCGATTATTGCTGCGATCGGACAGGCCCTGCGCGACGCAAAGGAAGAGTTTTCGGCTCTGATGACGCAGGAAGTGGGTAAGCTGATCGGCGACAGCCGAAGCGAGGTCGATCTGGTCGCAGCCATTTGCGACTATACGGCGGCAAATGGTCCGAACGTTCTGGCCGACGAGGAGCGTTCGGCAGACGGAGCCACTGCCTATGTCACCCATGCGCCGATCGGCGTCGTCTACGGTATTCAGCCTTGGAATTTCCCGGCCTACCAGGCGGTGCGTTACTCGATTGCTAGCCTGATGGCGGGCAATGGCGTGCTCCTCAAACATGCGGAGACCGGCAGCGGATTGTTCCTGCGTGATCTGTATGAGCGCGCTGGGCTTCCCAAAGGCCTTTTTACGGTCCTGATCATTTCCCACGACCAGTCCGACAAGGTGATCGAGAATGATCTGGTTCGCGCCGTCACCCTGACCGGAAGCGATCGCGCCGGCAAGTCAGTTGCAGCCAAAGCTGGCGCGCTCGTCAAAAAGACCGTGCTGGAACTTGGATCCAACGACGCTTACCTTGTCCTCGACGATGCCGACATTGATCTCGCTGTGGAAACCTGCGTGGCGGGCCGCATCTACAATAATGGTCAGACCTGCGTTAACGCCAAGCGGTTCATCGTCACTGAACAAAATCACGATGCTTTTGTCGACGCATATGTCGAAAAGTTCCGAGCCATCCAAATGGGGGATCCCAGGGAAGAGGCGACAAAGCTCGGGCCACTGGTTAGCAAAGCACAGCGCGACAAGCTGCATCAACAGGTGGCAGACAGCGTGGAAAAGGGCGCCCGCCTTCTGGTCGGCGGAGAAGTGCCTGAGCGTATTGGCTGGTTCTATCCTGCTACAGTTCTCGTCGACGTTGCGCCGGGGCAGCCCGCCTATGATGATGAACTATTCGGGCCAGTGGCCTCGATTATCCGCGCCAAGGATGACGAGGATGCGATGCGAATTGCAAATGACAGCCGCTACGGGCTTGGTGGCGGTATCTTCAGCCGCGACGTAGATCGCGCGCGCGAACTGGCCGCAAAGCATTTCGATACCGGAATGATATTCATCAACAGTTTCGACGTTGCCTCGCCGGATCTGCCGTTCGGCGGCGTCAAGATGTCGGGCTATGGTCGCGAGCATGGGCCCGAGGGGCTCAAGGAGTTTGTCAACGTCAAGTCGATCAAGATTGCTGGACGCGGCGCATGACGACCACGCTTTGCTGCGACGTGGCAGTGATCGGCGGTGGCACAGCGGGTCTTGCAGCGGAGCGTGCCGCCCGCAAGAATGGAGCCTCGACGCTGCTCATCGACCCTGAATTTGGCGGGACGACCTGCGCACAGGTTGGTTGCATGCCCTCCAAATTGCTTATCGCCGCAAGCCGGGAAGCCGAGCGCATCAGGCGTGCGAAGCTTTTTGGCCTTGTGGTAGAAGGCATCAAGATTGATGGGCCTGCTGTACTGCGGCGCGTACGTACGGAACGAGACAGGTTTGCTCGCCTGACGCGCGAGTCTATCCAAGACCTACCTGAGCGAGTTGCCGTCCGCGCTCGCGCCAGTTTTATTGGAGCTGGCCGCCTCCAGCTCGATGACGGACGCGTGGTTGAAGCACGCACAATCGTCATTGCGACTGGCTCTGCACCCATATTGCCGACGCAATTCTCGGTGTTAGGTGATGCCGCGCTTACGAGCGACACCATATTCGAACTAGATGATCTGCCAGAACGCCTCGCAGTGATCGGTTCAGGCGCCATCGGACTTGAGCTGGCCCAGGCATTTGCACAGCTTGGTGTTGAGGTCACGCTGTTCGACAAGGGCGAGCGCATGGCAAAAATACGTTGCGCAAAGGTCCATGCGCAATTGCGTGCAATTCTTGACGACAAGATGACGGTGCGCCTTGGCGTCGATGTGACCCCACACCGGGATGAGGATGGGGCAAAGCTGAGCTGGACTGGCTCGAGTGAAGGTGAGGCCTTCTTCGACAAGGTGCTGGTAGCTGTGGGACGAAAGCCTCAGCTTGATGGCCTCCAACTCGAAAGCGTGCAGCTCGAACTGGATGACAATGGGGTTCCCAGGCATGATCGAGCAACGATGCGCTGCGGGGAAAGCGCAGTTTTCCTTGCAGGCGACGCAGCGGGGGACTTGCCGCTACTTCACGAAGCCTCGCACGACGGCGCCATCGCCGGGCGCAACGCCGCGGCGTTTCCCGCGCCAATCCCGGTAGATCGCAATCCCCCCTTCGCTATCACATTCACCGAGCCGGTGCTTGCGAGGATAGGCAAGGCTGAGGAAGACGGCGCGGTCACGGGAACTGCGGATTTCTGTGACCAGGGGCGTGCCCGCGTTGATGGACAAAATCGTGGCGTTCTTACGCTGTACGCCGCGGCACCAGATGGCAGGCTTATAGGCGCCGACCTTGTCGCGCCGGCAGGAGAGCATCTCGCGCATATGCTGGCCTGGGCTGTTCAGGGTGGCCTCACCGCCACGCAGTTGCTGAACATGCCTTTCTATCATCCTACTGTGGAAGAGGGTTTAAAACAGGCGCTGCGCACAATCTGCGCCGCAACGCCTATAGCTCTTCCGCCCGATCAGGATGCGGGAATGCCGGCAGGAGCCTGACGGCGCAGCAGGAAATCGCCTGCCGCTAGAACAGAGAGACGCAAATCGTCTCGACATTGGTGACCAGTGGCCGTGACCATCGGCGTACCAAGTTTCCTTCAACAGCGCTTTGCAGCGGCATCCCGACCGACTGAGGGGCTAGCGCGGGAATCTGGCTCGTGCGAGCCGGTGGCTCGGTTGCGATCGGGCGTGCGTTCGCTCCCTCAGCCCGGGGCGTCAACCGCCAGCAAATCCTGCTCTTCAGGATGACGCTCTAAATAAGCAGCGACGAATGCGCACAAGGGTACGACCTTGAGTCCTTTCGACCGGGCATCCTGTAGAGCACCGCCAATAAGCTTGGAGCCAATACCCTGCCCTTCTAGCGCGGCCGGCACCTGCGTGTGAGTGAATAGCAAAGCCCCATCACGTCGCTTGTAGTCTGCAATCGCGACCTGACTATCGACATTCAATTCATAACGGCTTTCGCCTCCATTATGTTCAACCTTGTCAATTTCACCCATGAACACGCCCTCTCGCTGAAAAATCGGACCTGCGCGCGGGTCTTGCTCACCGGCCAGCTTATCGAACAGCTGGGGCCTAGCGCGGTTCCCGCACCGTCTCCCAGCCATGCTCTTCGGCTCTTTTGCAGCGCCGCTGTAATTTTTCGGAACGCTGCGAAAATGCGAATGTTGACATGTGCATGGATCGATCTTTGACAGCGTCACTCTTCAAATCCTGCGTGGCCGCAATGGCCATCTTCATCGCTGCAGCGCCATTGACCGCTCATGCCTCCCAGAATGAGCGGATATCCTTCCGGTGCGATCGTGGCCGCAGCTTCCAGGCTGCACTCGGCAAGGACCATGTGGTGGTTACGATTGGGGCACGCAGGCTCATCCTGCAGTCACAGCCCTCCTCACTGGGTCGGCGTTATGAAGCGCCAGGCTCCGTCCTCATCATCGATGGTGACCTTTCCGCACTCGTCATTGACGACGATCTGGGCTTTCGAAATTGTCGAGTTTCGTCTCCGGCGCTAGGCTAGAGCGTGAAAATTCGGGCGCGATGGCGCAGAGCCAGCAAATCGCGACAAACCTTCTGTCAAAAGCGTCTGATCAGATCGGTTAACGCCGGAATTGCAACACGTTCGAAGCAGATCGTTCCGGGCCAGCTACGCTGGTGTCGAGCCCGATAATAGCGTTGGGGTGCTGGAGGCCGTCCATGATCAGGTCCGCCCAGCTTTGCAGCATTTCCCGGCGGGGTTTGAAATAGCGGGCCCTATTATACGCCCACTCCGATGCCGATGTGCCTTTAGGGACATGGGCAAGGACAAGATCAATGATCATTCGATCCCCGTCACGCTCCAGTTCTGCGGCTCTCTCGTTCATCACAGTCGAGAATGCAGAACGCCAACCATGCGGGACCATGCGTCCCTTATAAACGCCACCCCATAGTCGCTTATACAGGGTGCTGATCGCAGCATCACTCATCGGCTCCCGCCATGTCCTGCTGCTTGGGAAGAGAAGGGCGAACTGACCGGTTAGCGCACGAATAGCGTGAAGCGTTGCGACTGCCTGCCGGGAGAGCGGGACGTCATGGCCAAAAATCGGATTAGCCTTATCCTCCACAGCCAGTTTCATCCGGGCTGCAGGAATACGCCACAGTGCCGCGGGACAAGGGCGATCCGGGTCGCTCCAGTCGATACCCTCAATCTCTTCCCAACGAGCGGTTCGCAAGACCCCGACTCGAACGGCGCTGAGCGCCAGTAGACGCGACGCAAGCCGGGTCTGCGCGCTGCCGGTAGACAGGTCGACACGCCGCTGGAACTCTATCAGTTGAGGCACTCGCGTAAGGGCCGGCTGCTTTATACCGGGCGGAGAAGGCCGCAGCGCATCGCGGATGATTTCGACGCTCACGACAAGCTCGGTAGAGACGAGACCTTCCGCCCGGGCGCGCTTGAGCACGCCAAGCACATAACCGCGAACGCGCTTGGCGGTTTCAATCGCGCCGCGCTGTTCGATCCGCCTGAGGGCAAGCAGCACAAGCTCACTGCTCAACTGGCTGACCGGCAAATGTCCAAAAACAGGAAAAATGTCCTTCTCGAGCCTCGACCGGACCCTGAAGGCATTGGCCGCCGACCATAGGGGCCGCTTGTCATCGAGCCATTCCTCCGTCTTAGCCTGAAATGTGGCATCGGCAGCAGCAAGCGCCATCAGCCGGCGGCGCTCAAGTTCGACTGCCGGATCCAGACCATCACGTAGCATCGCACGCGCCTGCGATTGTCGGTCACGCGCCTCGGCGAGGCCGACTTCGGGAAACAGGCCGAAGGTGAGCAGCTTTTCCTTTTCACCGAATCGGTATTTGAATCGCCAGGATTTCGCACCAGCCTTCGTAACGTAAAGGAATAGGCCCTTTTCATCGGCTAGCTTGTAGTTTTTCCCGGTCGCGGCCGCATTGCGGGCCATGGCAAAAGTCAGAGTCATCGATACCCCCAAATGTGGTTTCGATACCCCCACCGATACCCCCAGATTCGCGAGATGCCCTGAAACGTCTTGCTACATTCTGGATGAAGATCGGATCGTAAACCTCTGATTAAAGGAGATTTACGATATCATATGATCATCATGAAATCGAGAGTTGGTGGGCCCGGCAGGACTCGAACCCGCAACCTAGCCGTTATGAGCGGCCAGCTCTAACCATTGAGCTACAGGCCCCACCTTGAACGCGGCGATAAGGAGCATCAGGCGACTTGGCAAGCCTTCCCGCGCGCCGGAATGGCATCCAGCAACTGATCCAGGCTGACCGCCGCCACGCCGCGCCGCGCCAGATGGCTCAGCACCCTATCCCACCAGCCGTAGAAGGCGGTGCGATCGGCCTCGTCACGAACATAGGGCGTGTGGCCCGGCTCCAGCGTGGGCGAATGGAAACTGAAATTGAGGACGCGCACGCCTTCCTCAATCAGCGCATCGATCGCCGCCGTCGCTTCGGCCGAGGTGATGCCTTCTGGCGTCAGCGGCACGCGCGAAAGCATCCGCGCCCGCGCCAGTGCGCCGGCCAGCGGCCCCATCGCCTGGGTCGCGCGATAAAGCCCTTCGCCCCCGCCACGCAAAAGACCAGTGATCGCCGTCGACAAGGGCAATTCGACCAGGCTGCGGGTCGGCCCCGCCCAATAGGGATTTTGCGGCAGGCCATGGAAATCGGGGCCATGTTGATGGCTGTAATCGAACCGACTGCGCACCGAGGTATCGAGGCGAAAGCCCGCCGCCTCCAGCAGCCGCGCACTGTTGGGGCCGACGCCATAGCGCCCCGCCCGATAGGCGATCGGCCGCTGACCGAAGCGATCCTCGATCCGCCGGCACAGCGCCTCCAGCTTGGCTGCTTCCACCGCCTCGGGCAGCGAACCGACATAGGAATTGGCGGCGTTCACATCCTCGACATGGGGCGGATTGACCCAGGGGTGGAGATGCGCGCCGACATCGGCCTCGCCCGCTGCCACCCACGCCCCCATCATCCCGGCGGCCGCATCGCTGTCCACCACCGGATAGTCGGTCACATAGACGGGCTTCACCCCGGCCGCCGCAAAATAGGCCTGACCGCGCGCCATGCCGGCCAGCGCCGTCACGCCATGGCCTTCCCGGCGGAAGGGCGCATTCCAGTCGAATTCCTCTTCGGTATCGACGAACAGCATGAAACGGGTGCCGAACGCGGCAGGAAGCGCAATCATGTCCTCGGGCAGCGGCGCCCGAAGCAGATTGCCGTCATGATGATGAGCTGATTGCATCGCCCTTCCCTATCCCGCAATGGTTGCGATAGGGTTTCGTTCCGGTCAAGCCCGCGCCCGACCAGCCCGAAAATCAGCCATTGCCAACGACATCCTCTTCCATCCCGTCAACCGGGATGCGCAGCAGGAAACGGTCCGGCCCGACATCCAGGCTGCCGCCGCAACCGGCCGCCAGACTGCGGATCAGACGCAGCGAGAAGCCCAGCCCCAGCAACGGCCCATCCGCCCAGTCGCCCTCGGGCGTATAGCCCGGATCGAGCAGATGCGCCTCGTCCATGCCGCTCAGCGTCGACGGGCGATCGATCGCCAGCACCACCTTGCCCGACGCGCCATCGGGCTGGAACCAGCAGGCGCCCGTTACCGCCTCGCCCTCGGGCGCGACGGAAATCAGCGTACGCAGCAGATGCTGCACCATGCGCTCGCCCTGCACCGGATCGATGCTGATCTGTGGCAGATCCTGCGAAACGGCGATGTCGATCGGCGTCACCGCCCGACCATCCTGATCGCGGAAACGGGCAGCGACCTGCATCACCAGCAATGCCGGATCGATCGTCTGCGGCGCACCGATGCCATCGCCCCGCGACACCTTCGCCGCCAGATCCAGATCGTCGAACGCCGCCAGCAGATGGCGCGCATCGACCGCGATATTGCCGGCCATCTCGCGATATTCGACGCCGGCCGGGCCGAACAATTCCTGTTCGATAATCTCGGCAAAGCCCAGGATCGCGTTCAGCGGCGTGCGCAGTTCATGCACCAGCTGGCGCAGGGAATCCGCCGACAGGCCGGCAATCGTCACCGGTCCCGACGGCGTCGTCGCCACTTCGTGCAGATAGGGGCGCCGCGCCTGACCGCGATAGCCCTGGAATCGACCGGACCGCGGATCGAAGAAGGGGGTTGCCGACAGGCGCCATTCGCCTGCCATCATCCCACCGATGATGGTGAAACGGCCATTCTGGAAGCCGCTGCGGCGCTGGAACGCGCCGGCGACATGGCCATCGGGACCGCTCGCCCCTTCGAGCGCGATTTCGCCAAGCGACAGGCCGACCAGCGCGGCACGCGGTCCCTGGTCCACCCAGACTAGCACGCCGGTCGAATCCGTCTCGAACGCGAAGAAATGCGGCTGTTCGGCGCGCAGCGCGGGCTGCGTCACCGGCGCAACGATGATGTCCTGCGGCGGCGCCTCTTCGGGCGGACGCCGGGTGCTGGTGAAGCGCGCGATGCGATCGACCAAGTTGCGGATCTGGTCGGGGCCGGGTTCGGCCACCGGCTGCGGCGCAACTTCCGGCTCGACGACGGGCTCAGGCGCGAGCGCCATGTCCGCGGTCAGCAGCATGTCGGTCTCACGGACGCTCGTGCCGCTGGTCAGCACCAGGTCGGTCGGGCCAAACGCTTCGAGCCCCTGCCGCGTTTCGGGGCCGATGTCGCGACGGCCGCGCAGCACACCGCGCGCCGTGGGGCTGAGGTGCGGCAGCAGCGCGGCCCAGAGCGGATCGGACAGGCGTGCGCGTGCCATCGCCGCGCCGGCGATCGCCGGACGGTCACCGGCAAAGAAGCGGATCAGGCTGGCCGAACGCAGCCGGCCGCCCAGTTCGACGACGGTCGCGATTCGCTGCATTTCAGACAGTTGCGGCCGCAACTGCGCCAATCGGCCGAGCAGAGCCTCGCGATCGGGTGCGTCCATGGGGGGACGATCATAACGATCATGCTGCGCCAGCAGGTCGACGCATTGCCGCCACAGCGTCACCGCGCCCACGCCGCTGCGATCGTCGGCAGCCAGCACGGTTTGCATGATGTCGTTGAAGCGCAACCAAAGTCCCCATATTCAAGCGGTAACAGGCGGCATGCCCGCATCGCTGTTCGTTACATCCTAACCGATAAGCAGTCCTTACCCAAAGCGAAAGCGTGATTTCGACGCACAATATGAGCGTCGCATAGTGGGACAATTGCATTGCGCTGAAATATTATTATGATGCGCCCGCAGTAACAGGTAAGGAAATAATCAATCTGATGGCGGGGCCCAATATCGACGACATCGACCTGCAGATCCTGGGCGAATTGCAGGACAATGGCAGGATGACCAATGTGGATCTGGCGCGGAAGGTCGGGCTGACGGCACCGCCGTGCCTGCGCCGCGTCCGCGCGCTGGAAGAAGCCGGCGCCATCACCGCCTATCATGCCGTGGTCGATCCGGCGATGCTGGGCTACACCATCACCGTGTTCGCGATGGTCAGCCTCAAGAGCCAGGCCGAGGCCGATCTGAAGGCGTTCCAGGACCATGTCGACGCCCTGCCCGAAGTGCGCGAATGCCATATGCTGAACGGCGAGATCGACTTCATCCTGAAGGTGGTCGCGCGCGACCTGCAGAGCTTCCAGCAATTCCTGACGTCGAAGCTGACACCGGCACCCAATGTGGTAAGCGTCAAGACGTCGCTGACGATCCGCACGTCGAAGAATCTGCCCGGCGTCCCGCTGCCGGTCTGATCCGGCCAGTTCGCGACAGCCGGCACGCAGGCGCAACGAAAAAGGGCCGGCCCCACGGGGGGACCGGCCCTTTTTCCTGTCATGTCGCGCCGCGATCAGCTGGCGGTCTGCGCCGTGCCCTGCTGCGCCGACTTGCGATGCTGCAGATCGACCCAGACCGACCAGAAGCCGGCGACATTGCTCCAGTTGCCGCTGGTCACCTGGGCCAGCGTGGTCTTGCCACCGGCCAGATCGCCCGAACGGGCCAGCGCGATGCCCAGGCGCGCATTGGCATGGCCCTGATCGACCCCGCCCTTGCTCAGCGCCAGCCGATACTGCTCCACCGCCTGCGGATATTGACCGAGCGAGAAATAGCCGTCGGCCGCATTCAGCGCCGCCTTGCCATCGCTCGCCGCCGCCGCCTTCTTCGCCAGCGCGGGCATGGCGGCGATATCCTTGGTCGCCTTGGGCGTCACCGCCTTCAGCAGCTGCGCCGTGGTCGCCTGGCTGGTGGTCAGCTTGCCGGCCGAACGGCCCGCCTCGATGATCGCCTTGGCTTCGGCAAAATTGCCGGTCTTCTCGGCCAGCTGGGCATAGGTCTGGTAATCGCGCTCGCTCGCCATCGCGCCATTAGCGGCCTGCAGGCGATAAAGGTCGAGCTGGACCTGCGGGTCGCTTTCCTGGCCGGCCAGATAGTTGGTCAGCGCCGAACGCCATTCGGGGGTCGACGGATAGACTTCCAGCCGCTCGCGATAGAGGCTGCTCACCTCATCCCAGTCATTGGCCTGATAGGCCATGGAGATGGCGCGGTCATACCAGGCGGCCGGGATCGGCTGACCCGATGCCTTCTGCTGCGCCAGCGCCTCCTGCACATAGGTGCGGGCTTCCTTGGACTTGTTCTTGCGCATCGCGATGTCGGCGCGCAGCATAGTGGCGTCGATGCCCGAATAGCCCAGCGTCTTGGCATAATCGAGCTGCGCCACCGCATCGGTATAGTTCGCGACCATGTAGGACAGATAGCCGGCGATGAAGCGCAGGCGCGGCGCGTCCGCCTTGGGCACCGAACTGGTCTTGAACATGTCGGTCAGCGCGATCCGCTGAGCCTGGATATCCCGGCGCAGCACCGCCACCTCGAAGCGCAGGCCGGCCGCGGCATAGGCCTCCATGTCGGTGGTCGGATTGAGCGCGGCGATGCGCAGATTGGCGGTCGATGCGTCACGCGCCTTGATCGCGGTTTCTGCGGCCTGCACATCGGCGCGGAAGGCGTCCGACATCTCGATCGGCGGCCCTGCCACCACGATCTTCTTCTTGGCCGCAGCCGGCGTCGCCAGCATGGCGCCGGCCAGCACGACCGGCAGTCCGATAGTCAGAAAAACAGGATTCCGCTTGGCCATGACAGGCCTCCCCCACTGCAATATCCCGGCCCCCGGCCGGTCATTCAAAAAAATGAAGGCGCACAGACCGCCGAACCAGCGACGATCTGCGCGCCTTATACTAGATTCAGGCCTTGGTGCCCAGATAGGTCAGCCACAGATCGGCGATCTGCTTGCGCGCACCGCCCTGGACTGCCTCGAACGCCGACTTGGCGCCGGCATTGTCGCCACCCATGGTCTTGGCAATGCCCAGGCGGGTGTTGATCTCGTCGGCGTCGACGCCGCCCTTCTGCTTGGCCAGTTCGAACATCGCCGCCGCCTTGGCATAGTCGCCATAGCCCAGATAGGCGTCGCCGGTCGCAGCCGCGACCTTGCCATTGGCAGCCTTGCCGGCATCCGCTTCGGCGGCACCCAGCGACGACTTGTCGCCGGGAATGCGGCCCACGGCGGCCTGATAGATGTCGCCCGCCTGGCTGGCGTTCAGCACGCCCTTGGCGCGGCCGGCGTCGATCGTCGACTTGACCTCACCATAGATGCCCGTCTTCGACGCCATTTCGGCCAGTTCGGTGAAGTCGGCAGCGACCACCAGACCCTTGGCCGCCGACATCAGGCGCAGCACGTCCAGATTCTCGCGGTTGGTGATGTTCGGGTTCGCCTGCTGGAACAGGCGGATCAGCGTGCGCAGATTTTCACCGCTCGGATTGGCGGCATAGGCCCACTTGGCCCAATCGGTGACTTCCGGCAGGCGCGCGGCAGCCGCACGGCTGACGCCGATCTGATACCATTGCGCCGGCACGGGCTGGCCCGACGCCTTGGTCGCGTCAGCCGCAGCCTTCAGCGCAGCGAGGCCCTGCTGGTTGAAGCCACGCGCCGGCTCGGCCGAGGCATTGCCGGTGCCGGCCTTGCCGAAATAGGCCTGGGCGATGGTCGGGTTGACCTGTTCCGCCTTGTAGCCGGCAGCCAGCGCCGCCTGGCCACGCGAAATCGCGACGTCGTAATTCTTCTGGGCGAGAGCCGCATCGGCCGCCACCATGTTGAACTGGCCGGTCTGCTCGGGCGGCGTCAGGCCGCTGTCGAGCATCTGGTTGAGGCCTTCCATCTTCAGCGCGTCATCCTTGCTCTGGATGCCGGTGTTCAGCTTGATCGCGCCGATCTGGTACTTGTCGTCGTTCGACGCCGCCTTGCCGTCAGCCTCGGTCAGCGCCGTCTTGGCACCGGCGAAATCCTGGGCATCGGACGCCTTCTGGGCCGCCTGGAGCGACTTGAGCACTTCGGGCGACACGTTCAGCTTGCGGCCGGCCGGCTTTTCTTCCTTCTTCGCGGCGGAGGCGGGAGCCGAAACGGCGCCGCCGGTCAGCGCCAGAGCCAGCGCGAGCGACAGCGGGGTAACAAAACGCATGATCCTCATCTCCTTTTCGCGCCTGACAGGGGACCACAGGCGACATCCGGGTTGAACGCCGATTAGGGGTCGGCGCGTGAACGGGCTTTGAACAAGCCTATATCCGCGCATTTTGCAACTGTCATGCTGCCGCTTCGTTCCGCTTTTCTTCGCGCCCGCCAATCACCGCCTTGGCTGCACATGCGGGCGCGCGGGCGCGCGCGAGGGGTGACAGATTTGTTTCGCTCGGCTAGTGCAGTGGCAACGCATCACACCCATCCAAAAAGAGAATCGCCTTGACCGACGAGACCGTCCTCGCCGACCCTTCGGACATCAGCCCCATCAGCATCGTTGATGAGATGAAGTCGAGCTATCTCGACTATGCCATGTCTGTGATCGTCTCCCGCGCCCTGCCGGACGTGCGCGACGGCCTGAAGCCGGTGCATCGCCGCATTCTCTTCTCGGCCCAGGAATCGGGCTTCGTCTACAACCGCCCCTATCGCAAGTCGGCCCGTCTGGTCGGTGAAGTCATGGGTAAATATCACCCCCATGGCGACAGCTCGATCTACGACGCCTTGGCCCGCATGACCCAGGACTGGTCGATGCGCGTGCCGCTGATCGATGGTCAGGGGAACTTCGGTTCGATGGACCCCGATCCGCCAGCAGCCATGCGGTACACCGAAGCGCGCCTGGCCAAGGTCGCGACCGCGCTGCTGGAAGATCTCGACAAGGACACCGTCGACTTCACCCCCAACTATGACGCGTCGGAAAGCGAGCCGCAGGTGCTGCCCGCCCGCTTCCCCAACCTGCTGGTCAACGGCGCCGGCGGCATCGCCGTCGGCATGGCGACCAACATCCCGCCGCATAACCTCGGCGAAGTGCTGCGCGCCTGCCTTGCCTATATCGAAAACCCGGCAATCTCGACCGACGAACTGATCCAGATCGTCCCCGGTCCCGATTTCCCGACCGCGCCGCTGATCCTGGGCCAGTCGGGCGCCCGCAACGCCTATCATACCGGCCGCGGCTCGATCCTGATGCGCGCCCGGCACGAGGTGGAGGAAGGCCGCGGCGACCGTCGCTCGATCGTCCTCACCTCCATCCCCTATCAGGTCGGCAAGAGCGGCCTGGTCGAAAAGATCGCCGAAGCCGCCAAGGACAAGCGGATCGAGGGCATCAGCGACATTCGTGACGAATCGAGCCGCGAAGGCGTGCGCATCGTCATGGACCTGAAGCGCGACGCCACCCCGGACGTCGTCCTCAACCAGCTGTGGCGCAACACCCCGGCCCAGTCGAGCTTCCCCGCCAACATGCTGGCGATCCGTGGCGGCCGCCCGGAACTGCTCGGCCTGCGCGACATCATCGAAGCCTTCGTCAAGTTCCGCGAAGAGGTCATCACCCGCCGCACCAAGTTCGAGCTGAACAAGGCGCGCGACCGCGCCCATATCTTGCTCGGCCTGGTCGTCGCGGTCACCAACCTCGACGAGGTGGTGAAGATCATCCGCGGCTCGGCCAGCCCGGCCGCCGCCCGCGAATCGCTGCTGGCGCGCGAATGGCCGATCGGCGAGATCGCGCCCTATCTCGCCCTGGTCGAGGCGATCGAGACCGAAGTCAGCGGTGAGAGCTACAAGCTCAGCGACGTGCAGGTCCGCGCCATCCTCGACCTGCGCCTCCACCGCCTGACCGCGCTCGGCCGTGACGAAATCGGCAAGGAACTGGCCGAACTGGCCGAAGCGATCGCCGAATATCTCGCCATCCTGGGTGACCGGGTGAAGCTCTACGCCGTGATGCGCGAAGAGTTCGAGGCGATCGAGAGCGAATTCGCCACGCCGCGCGTGTCGGTCATCGCCCCTGCCGCCGACGGCATTGATGACGAGGATCTGATCGAGCGCGAGGAGATGGTCGTCACCGTCACCGTGCAGGGCTATATCAAGCGCACCCCGCTCGAAAGCTTCCGCGCCCAGGGCCGTGGCGGCAAGGGCCGTTCGGGCATGGCGACCAAGGATGAGGACGCCGTCACCGAATTGTTCGTCACCTCGACGCACACGCCGGTGCTGTTCTTCTCGACCGCCGGCAAGGTCTATCGCCTCAAGGTCTGGCGCCTGCCCGAGGGCGGCCCCGCCACCCGTGGCCGGCCGATGATCAACCTGCTGCCGCTGGCACCGGGCGAAACCATCCAGACCGTGCTGCCGCTCCCAGAGGACGAGGAAAGCTGGAAGGAACTGCACGTCATGTTCGCCACCGCGAACGGCACCGTGCGCCGCAACAGCATGGATGCCTTCGCCAATGTGCCCAGCAACGGCAAGCTCGCCATGCGCTTTGACGAAGGCAGCGACGATCGCCTGATCGGCGTCGCCCTGCTGACCGAAGAGGATGACGTGCTGCTCGCCACCCGCCAGGGCCGCGCGATCCGCTTCGCCGCCACCGACGTGCGCGAATTCCAGAGCCGCACCTCGACCGGCGTGCGCGGCATGACGCTGAAGGATGGCGATGAGGTCATCTCGCTCTCGATCCTCAAGGGCTTCGACGCGACCACCGAGGAACGCGACGACTATCTGCGCGCTGCCCCCTGGAAGGAAAATGAGGCGACCCCGGCGATCAACAGCGCCGAACGCATGGCCGCCTTTGCCCAGGCGGAACAGTTCATCCTGACTGTCTGCGCCAACGGCTATGGCAAGATCAGTTCGGCCTATGATTATCGCCGCACCGGTCGCGGCGGCCAGGGCATCACCAATATCGACAATATCGCCCGCAACGGCCTGGTCGTCGGCAGCTTCCCGGTCGCGCATGAGGATCATCTGATGCTCGTCACCGATCAGGCCAAGCTGATCCGCATGGGCCTGTCGTCGATGCGCGTCATCGGCCGCAACTCGGCCGGCGTGCGCCTGTTCAACGTCGCCAAGGACGAGCATGTCGTGTCCACCGCCCGGATCGAGGACGGCGAAGATGACAATGCCGAGGCAGCGGTAGAAGGCTCCGTCGAGGGCGCGCCCGAAGCGGCCCCGGAAACTGGCAGCGAGGGTGGCGAAGCGTGAGCGAGCTCTTCGCCTACAAGATCCTGACTGCCGAGCAATATGACCAGTTCAAGGCAGACGGCGTGTTCAAGGGCGCGCCGATCGACCTGCAGGACGGCTATATCCACATGTCCACGCGCGATCAGGCGGCCGAAACGGCGGCCAAGCATTTCGCGGGACAGGATCGGCTGGTGATGCTGATGATCGACCTCGCCCCCTTTGGCGAGGCGATCAAATGGGAAGTGTCGCGCGGCGGCGCGCTCTTCCCCCATCTCTATGGCGACCTGCCGACCAGCGCCGTCGCCGGCAAGGTGATCCTGCGCCTCGACGACGCCGGCAATCATTTGTTCCCGGCCGGGTTCTGATCCATTCCCCTTTTTCCCCGAGCCAGCCTCGGGGAAGAAGGGGACTACCCCCGCCCCATCTCCACCACCCGGCCACGCACGACGCGATAGGTCCAGCCGCCCCAATTGATGCGATTGGATGTGGCAGCCTGTAGCTGCACGGCCAGATGCGCCCAGCAGACGGCAAAGGGCGTCACCATATCCCACCAGAGCGATCGTCGCGCACGCGCCGCCTGCTCTGGCTCCAGCACGACCGCCAATGTCCGCCGCCGCGTCGCCGCCCGGCCCCAGGCCGCGCCATAGCCGATCGCGATCGCTGGCCAGCCGCCCCAGCCCAGCGCCCACAGCCAGAACACCGATTGCAGCGCGACCGCGCCGGTCGCCACCGCCCACATGCGCGGGCTGTTGGTGAGGATATGCCGATATTGACGCACGCCAAAATTCCAGAGCGCGCCCAAACTTCCGTCCAGCGGGCTCGCCACCAGCAGGTCGCGCACCGGCCGCATCCGCAGCTTCGCGCGCCATCCAGCCAGTCCGATCGCCATGTCGTCGGACAGGCGCCCGGCCAGCGCCGCATCGATATCGATCCGCTCGGCGGCGGCGCGCGTCATCGCCATTGCCCCGCCCCAGGGCATGGTGGAACTGGCTGCACGCGGCAGCGTCGCCAGTTGCAGTTCGACCGCGCCTACCAGCGCCGGCATGCCCAGCCCGGCCGGCAGCAGCAGCCGATAGCCTGTCACGATATCCGCCTTGCCCCGCACCAGTGGGAAGAGCAGCCGCCCGGCCAGCCGCGCCGGCGGCTCGATATCCGCATCGATGAAGATCAGGTAACGATCCGCGTCGCGCAGCGCCTTGAGAGCCGCCCGCAGCTTGTGGACCTTCTGCCCCTCGTCGCGCGCCACGCCGGCGCGCACGATCTGCACCCAATCCGGCTCGGCCGCAGCCAGCGCCTCCGCCACCGCACAGGCGCCGGAGGTCGCGAGCAGCAAACGGAACGGCGCGTTCTGCGCCTTCAGCCGGGTGACAAGTTCGCTGTCACCATCCCAGTCGTCACGCACCGACAGGATCATGACCGCGCCGTCGGGCGCCTCCTCCTGCCGGTCCGCCGGCAGATGACGCCAATAATTGACCACGCCCATCAGGCTCAGCGCCTGGAGCAGCAGCCACAGCGCCAGCATCATCGTCACCACCAGCCCCCTTTGCGGCTCTTTACCGCCTCAACCGGTCCTGTATGACGGTCAGGACCATGCTCTCCAACCCCTTTCTCTTCACCCTGCTCCACCACCTCCCTGCCAGCCTGGCATCCTGGCTTGGTGGCTGGTTGTCCGTTCGGCTTGCCCGCCCCCGCATGAAACTCCGCGATGCCCGTGCACGCGCCAATCTGGCGCTGTTGCGGCCCGATCTGCCGGAAGCCGATCGGGAGGCGATCCTGACGAGGCGCTGGTTCAACATTGGCCGCACGTTGGCCGAACTCGCCAATATCGACCGACTGGTAAGTCCCCGCCATGTCCGGGTGATCGATGCCGCGGGCTATCGGACGGTGCTCGACATGCCCGGTCCCATGATCTTCCTCACCACCCATATGGGCAATTGGGATCTGATGGCTGCCCACCTCAAGGACGCGACCGACCGGCCGCCGCTGGGGGTCTACGACCCGCCGGAGGATCCGCGCGTCGCCGCTCAGCTCAAGCGTGCGCGACAAAGCTATATGGGGGAAGCGATCACGGGTAGCGGCGGCGCCGCGCGTGAGATCATGCGCCATTTGGCCAAGAACCGGGCGATGCTCTATATTCTGGTCGACGAACGGCGCGAGCAGCAGGTCTGGTTTCCGCGCTTCGGCCGACCGCTGCCGCCGTCGGGCAATTTGTCGATTGCCCTGCGCCTGGCGCGCAAGACCGGCGCCCGTCTCACTCCCTTCTATCTAGCACGAACAGCGGGCGCCCACTTCGACCTTCACTGGCATGCCCCGCTCGACCCGGCAATTCTGGATGACGAGGCGATCATCGCGGCCGCGGACGCCTTTCTTGGCCAGGCCTGCATCACCCATGCCGACGAATGGCTGGCGCTGCATGACATGGACCTGACCCGCGATGGCCATATGCCTACTCCCACCAGGATGTGACTTCCCTTCCCTTACGGTCTAAAGGCCCGCCCATGTCCCGAATCGCGATCAAGATCTGCGGCCTGTCCACGCCGGAGACGGTGGGCGCCGCCGTGCGCGCCGGGGCGAGCCATGTCGGCTTCGTCCATTTCCCCAAGAGCCCGCGCCACGTCGAACCCGACCAGCTGCGCGCGCTCGCTGCGGCCGTCCCGGCCCATGTCGATCGCGTCGCCGTGGTCGTCGATGCCGATGACGATCAACTGTCGCGGCTGACCGGCACCGGCGCGCTCAGCGCCCTGCAACTCCATGGCAAGGAAAGCCCGGAGCGGGTCGCCGCCATTCGCCAGCGTTTCGGCCTGCCGGTGTGGAAGGCGATTTCGGTCAAGACCCGCGCCGATATCGACGCGGCCCAGGCCTATGCCGGCACGGTCGACCGGCTGCTGTTCGACGCGAAGACGCCCGATGGCGCGGCGCTGCCCGGCGGCATGGGCCTGCGCTTCGACTGGACCTTGCTGCGCGGCGTCGCCATGCCCGCGCCCTGGGGGCTTTCGGGGGGCCTTGGCATCGACAATGTGTGCGAAGCGATCCGCCTGACCGACACGCCGCTGATCGACGTTTCTTCGGGCGTCGAGGATGCACCGGGCATCAAGAGTGTGGACAAGATCATGGCCTTCTGCAAAGCGGTGTCGGCATGTTGACGCTGAACGCCCCTGCCATGCGCATCGAAGGACGATGGCGCTGATCGCTTCCTGACCACAAGCGAACGCCCATCATTTGTCCCCGGAAAGATATTCATGACCGACACCATCACCCTGCCCAACAGCCTCCCCAATAGCCTGAGGACTCAGCCGGACGATAATGGCCATTTCGGCGCCTTTGGCGGCCGCTATGTCGCCGAAACGCTGATGCCACTGATCCTGGAGCTGGAAAAGGTCTACAAGGCGGCCAAGGCCGATCCCGAATTTCACGCCGAATATGCCGAGCTGCTGCGCTCCTATGTCGGCCGCCCCAACCCGCTTTATTATGCCGAGCGGCTGACCGAAGCCCTGCGCGCAAAAGCGGAACCGGGCAAGGGCGCCAAAATCTACCTCAAGCGCGAGGAACTCAACCACACCGGCGCGCACAAGATCAACAATTGCATCGGGCAGGCGCTGCTCGCCCGCCGCATGGGCAAGAAGAAGGTCATCGCCGAGACCGGCGCGGGCCAGCACGGCGTCGCCACCGCGACCGTCGCCGCCCTGTTCGGCATGGAATGCAAGATCTTCATGGGCGCCAAGGATGTCGAGCGGCAGAAGCCCAACGTCTTCCGCATGAAGCTGCTCGGCGCCGAGGTGATCCCGGTCCATTCCGGTTCCTCGACGCTCAAGGACTCGATGAACGACGCCCTGCGCTACTGGGTGTCGAACGTTCATGACACCTTCTACATCATCGGCACCGCCGCCGGTCCGCACCCCTATCCGGAGTTGGTGCGCGATTTTCAGTCGATCATCGGCAAGGAAATCCGCTCGCAGATCATGGAGGCTGAAGGTCGCCTGCCCGACATGCTGATCGCCCCGGTGGGTGGCGGTTCCAACGCCATCGGCATGTTCCATCCCTTCCTCGACGATCCCGAAGTCGCGATGATCGGCGTGGAAGCGGCCGGCGAAGGCCTCGACAAGAAGCATGCCGCCTCGCTGGCGGGCGGCGCATCGGGCATCCTGCACGGCAACCGCACCTATCTGCTCCAGGACGAGGACGGCCAGATCACCGAAGCCCACAGCATTTCGGCTGGCCTCGACTATCCCGGCATCGGCCCGGAACATAGCTGGCTGCACGAGATCGGCCGGGTGAAATATCTGCCGATCAAGGATGACGAGGCGCTGGAAAGCTTCCAGACCCTCTCGCGCCTCGAAGGCATCATCCCCGCGCTCGAATCCGCCCATGCCGTGGCCGCCGCCGAACAGGTCGCGCCGACGCTGGACGCGGACAAGATCATCGTCGTCAATCTGTCGGGCCGGGGGGACAAGGATATCTTCACCGTCGCCGACGCGCTGGGAGTGGAGATGTGAGCATGACCGACCGTCTCGCCACCCGCTTCGCCGCCTGCAAGGCACAGGGCCGCGCCGCGCTCATCACCTTTGTGACCGCCGGTGACCCGGACGTCGCCTCGACCCCTGCCATCCTCGATGCGCTGGTCGCGGGCGGCGCCGACATCATCGAACTGGGCATGCCCTTCACCGATCCGATGGCCGACGGCCCGGCGATCGAACTGGCAAACCTGCGCAGCCTCGGCTCGGGCACCAAGACCAAGGACGTCTTTACCCTGGCCGCTGCTTTCCGCACGCGCCACCCGGAAACGCCGCTGATCCTGATGGGCTATGCCAATCCGATGCTGGCGCGCGGGTCCGACTGGTTCGCCGACCAGTGCCAGGCCGCCGGTGTCGACGGCGTGATCTGCGTCGATATCCCGCCGGAGGAAGATGCCGAACTCGGCCCCGCCCTGCGCGCCGTCGGCGTCCATCTCGTCCGCCTTGCGACCCCGACCACGGACGCCGCCCGCCTGCCCACCGTGCTGAACGGCGCCAGCGGCTTCCTCTACCATGTCGCCGTCGCCGGCATCACCGGCAAGCAGCAGGCGGCACAGGCCAATATCGAAATGGCGGTCGATCGGCTGAAGGCCGCCACTGACCTGCCGATCGCGGTCGGCTTCGGCGTGCGCACGCCCGAACAGGCGGCCGCCATCGGCCGCGTCGCCGATGGCGTGGTGGTCGGCTCGGCGATCGTCGACATCGTCGGCTCGCACGGCGATGCCGCCGGCTCCTTCGTCCAGGAATTCGTCGCGTCGCTCAGCGGCGCCCTCACCACTTCTATCCGGGAGACCGCAGCATGAGCTGGATCAACCGCGTTCGTAACGCCCTGCCCTTCACCAAGAAGGAAACCACCGCCGAAACGCTCTGGCATCAGTGCCCGTCGTGCAAGGAAATGGTCTTCATCAAGGAATGGGAGGAAAATCTCTCGGTCTGCCCGCGCTGCGACCATCATGGCCGCATCGGCCCGTCGGAGCGGTTCGAGCAGATCCTCGACGCCGGCTTCATCCTGCTGCCGACGCCCGGCGTGCCGGAAGATCCGCTCAAGTTCCGGGATAGCAAGCGCTATCCGGACCGGATCAAGGCCGCCCGCGCCTCGACCGGAGACCAGGACGCGCTCATCAACGCGCGCGGCGCGATCGACGATGTGCCGCTGGTCATGGGCGTGCAGAATTTCGCCTTCATGGGCGGCTCCATGGGCATGGGCGTGGGCGCGGCCTTCATCCAGGGCATCAATGACGCGATCGCGCATAAATGCCCCTATGTCATCTTCACCGCCGCCGGCGGCGCACGCATGCAGGAAGGCATCCTGTCGCTGATGCAGATGCCGCGCTCCACCGTGGCGATCCAGAAGCTGCATGCGGCCGGCCTGCCCTATATCGTCGTGCTGACCGATCCGACCACCGGCGGCGTCACCGCCAGCTACGCGATGCTGGGCGATATCCAGATTTCGGAGCCCAATGCCCTGATCGGCTTCGCCGGCCAGCGCGTCATCGAAAGCACGATCCGCGAAAAGCTGCCCGAAGGCTTCCAGCGCGCCGAATATCTGCTCGACCATGGCATGCTCGACATGGTGGTCCATCGCAGCGAACTGCGCGACACGCTGGCCCGCGTGATCGGCTATCTGACGCCGCGCGCCGCCGCCTGAACCTCAAAAGCGCGATAGGGGGATCAGCGCGCCATGGCCGACCATGCCGTTTCGGACGACCCTCAGGTCCAGGCCCAGCTTGACCGGCTCTGGTCGCTGTCCCCCGGCGCCGACATATTGGGACTGGAGCGGATCAGCCGGCTGCTGGAGCGGCTGGACGATCCGCACCATCGCCTGCCGCCGGTCTTCCATGTCGCCGGCACCAACGGCAAGGGGTCGACCTGCGCCTTCCTGCGCGCCGCGCTGGAGGCGGACGGCAAGACCGTCCATGTCTTCACCTCGCCCCATCTGGTCCGCTTCAATGAGCGCATCCGCATCGCCGGCAAGCTGATCGACGATGCCATGCTCGCCGCCTATCTCGCCCGTGTGCTGGATGTGGCAGAAGGGATCGGCGCCAGCTTCTTCGAGGTGACGACCGCCGCCGCCTTCCTCGCCTTTGCCGAACATGATGCCGACGCCTGCATCATAGAGGTCGGCCTTGGCGGGCGGCTCGACGCCACCAACGTCATCGTCGATCCGGTCGTCTGCGGCATCGCCCAGCTCGGCATCGATCATCAGGCCGTCCTGGGCGACACGCTGCCCGTCATCGCCGCGGAAAAAGCCGGCATCGCCAAGCCCGGCGCGGCGCTGGTGACGCAGCGTTATGACGCCGCCCTCGCCCCGGTGATGCAGGACGCCGCCGATCGCGCCGGCACCCTATGGCTCGCCATGGGCACCGCCTGGGACGCGGCCGTGTATCGCGACCGGGTCCATTATCGCGACGAACAGGGCCATGTCGACGTGCCAATGCCACGCCTGCCCGGCGCGCATCAGGTCCAGAATGTCGCCCTCGCCATCGCCATGCTCCGCCATCAGCAGGCCGTGCCGGTCAGCGAGGCGGCGCTGAAGGCCGCACCGCTCTGGGCGCACTGGCCCGCCCGGCTGCAACGGCTGGAGCGCGGTCCGCTGCTCGCGGCCCTGCCCGATGCGGCGGAAGCCTGGCTCGACGGCGGCCATAATGAAGCCGCCGGCCAGGCGATCAGCGCCTTCTTCACCGCCGACCGGTTGCACAGCCGCCAGATCCAGCTCGTCATCGGCATGCTCGCCAACAAGGATATGGACGCCTATCTCGCCCCGTTCGGCGGCCGCATCGCCCATATCCATGCGCTGCCGGTGCCGGGACATGATCATCATCCGCCCGAACGTTTCGCCGCCGTCGCCGCCCGCTGGGGCATAGGCTGCACCGCCCATGACGGGCCGCAAGCGGCGATCGCCGCCATCGCGCAGGATGCCGCCCAGGCCCAGGATGCGGCACCGATCATCCTGATCGCCGGCTCGCTCTATATGGCCGGAGAGATTTTGCGGTTGAACGGACAATTGCCCGACTGATTTAGACTTGCGAATGCCTCGCAATAGCGTAGCTTGTGTGTCCCCGAGTCACACAAAGGCGCACCCGCATGGCATATGGAGAAAGCTACCCCGTCGAACTGCCCCGGCCCATTCCGGGCGGCTATGGCAATCGGCTGTTCCTGTTCGTCATACGCCGCATGGCGACGGCGGGGGTCAATGATGCCCATGCCGCCAATGCGATGCTGGGCGCCTTCGGCAAAAGCTATCGCCGGCCCCTGGTACTGATGCGCGCGATGATGCTGGAACTGGCGCGCGCCGCCAGCCGCAAGATATTGGTCGCGCCCTGTTGCTGCGCGCGGATGACCGCGGACGAGGCGGCGATCATGCAGGCGGTGGGCGATGCGCTGCGCGATCCGCATACCGCCTTCGACAATGTCTCGGGGCTGCTGGGCAATGACGATGCGCTGGGCGCGCTCACCTGCCTGCAGGCGGTGGCGCAGGCGCATAGCGACCTTGGCCGGCCGCTGGACCTCTACGCCGCCTCTTAAGCCGCCGCCTTCCGCAACTCCGCCAGCCGCTCGCCGGCCCAGCGATACATGTCGGCCTGGGCGGCGCGCTGGGTGCGGTCGAGCCGCCTGGCCCGCTGCTCGACCTCCTCCAATATCTGCCGCGCGCGCAGCCGGTCACCCTGCTCCAGCAGGAAGGCGGCATAATGGCAGCGAGCCTCCTCACCGGCATATCGGCTCATCACATCCTCGAACAGCAGACGCGCCTGCGCATCCTCGCCGATATCGGCCAGCATCCGCGCCCGCAGCAGCGCGCGCCGATCCCATTCGCTGCCCCGGCCGACCTCGGGCACATCGTCCAACTCCGCCAGCCCCTCGCGGCTGCGCCCCAGTTCGAACAGGGTCTGCGCCAGCTTGACCTGCGTCGTCGCATCCTGCCCCGGTCCCAGCGCCAGCCCCTTGCGATAGGCCGCCTCCGCCTCGGCAAAGCGGCCCAGGTCCAGCAGCGCATCGCCCAGCGCAATCCGGTTGGCGGCGGTCTCCGCAAGGTCCAGATCAGCCCGCGCCTTGCGCAGACCGCGTTCGGGATCAACCTTGCCGACCACCTGGCTGCGCGCGGTGCGCAGATGGCGATTGCCCCAATAGGCCGGCAGCACCTCCAGCATCAGATAGGCAAAGCAGCCCGCCAGCGAGAAAAGGAAGATGAACAGCATCCAGATCTGGTTGCGGCCGTTGCGCACGACATCGACCGCACAGATGATCTGGATACAGATGGACGCGACGAGGAAGATCATGCGATGCAAAAGTCCTGATTGTTCGACCTATTCGTCACCTCAGTCGTCCGTCGTGCTGGGCTGACGAACGCTGTCCACGACAAAGCCCTTATGCCAGATCAGCCAGAGCAACAGCATGCCGGGCAATGCCGCGACGACCGTCGTCAGCCAGAATCCGACCCATCCTACATTCTCAGCGATGATCCCTGCCGGCGCAGCCAGCCAAGTGCGACCTACAGCAGCGAACGATGACAATAATGCGAATTGGGTTGCGGTGTAGGCAAGGCTGGAAAGGCCGGACAAATAGGTGACGAACACCGTCAAACCGATACCACTCGTCACCTGCTCCGTCGCCACCGCTATGGTCAGCCACAAATTCGAATGGCCATGCATCGCAACGATGACGAACGTCAAATTGCTGAGCATCATCATCAGCCCCGATATAAACAGGGCGCGCCCCATGCCGAGCCATGCGATGAAAGGCGCAGCCAAGGCCGTGCCGACGATCAGGCCCCAGAAGCCGACGACCTTGTTGATGGCGATAAACTCAGCATCGGTGAACCCAAGATCGACGATCATCGGGTTGAGCATGCCCTGCCCCATCGCATCGCCTATTTTGTAGAGCAGCACGAACAGCAGGATCAGAACCGATCCCTTGCGCCCCAGAAACTCGATGAAGGGATTGAGCACCGTTTCCTTTAGCCATGCGCCGAACCGCTTCCCGGCCATTTCCCCATGGCGATCAACATAAGTGCCCGGCCCAGCCCAGAGGGCCCCCAGCGCACCGGGCAGCACCAGCAAGGCGGTCAGGCCATATGCAAGCGGCCAGCCAAGGCCGAGTCCTGTCTGCGGTGAATAGAGGAAGATCGTCCCGACCCCGGAGAAGAAGGCGCCAAGCCGATAGCCGAACTGGTTCGTCGCCGTGCCATAAGGCATCTCTTCATCGCTCAATATCTCGATGCGATAGGCATCGATCACGATATCCTGCGTCGCGCCTAGGAAGGAGACGAGGATCGCGCAAAAGGCGAAATAGCCAAGATGATTGGCAGGATCGCTGCTCCCCAGCATCCAGATTGCGCCGAACAGCAGCAACTGAATGAAAAACAGCCAAGCGCGCCGCTGACCGAAAAGCCGCGTGAGGATCGGAAGCGGGAGCTTATCGACCAACGGCGCCCAGAGCCATTTGAGCGTATAGGGTGTCGTCAGGCCGATAGCGAAACCGATCGTAGACTTCTGGATACCCACTTTGGATAGCCAATAGCCCATCGTGCCAAGCAGCAGCATAAGCGGAAACCCGCTCGATATGCCGATCAACAAGGCCACGAACGGCATTTTCCCGAAATAGGGACGCATGACATCCCGCCAGTTCCGTTTACCCTCGGCGATATCTGTCACACATATTCCCCGCGCCCGTTCATTACGGGCGCCACCATATGAGCAAATGCAGCAGAGGCAAGCGGCACGGCCGCCTGCCTGCCCCGGATCAGCCCGGCGTCAGGCGAT
Source organism: Sphingobium sp. VMM (assembly GCF_056790315.1). Classification (NCBI taxonomy): domain Bacteria; kingdom Pseudomonadati; phylum Pseudomonadota; class Alphaproteobacteria; order Sphingomonadales; family Sphingobiaceae; genus Sphingobium; species Sphingobium sp. VMM. Next base: position 16,183 of record NZ_JBXGSI010000030.1, on the reverse strand, counting down.
CTCGGCGAACAGCTTCATGCCGCGCGGCTTGCGTGGTGGCGCGCGACCGGCCAGCACCGCATCGACCACCGCGATCGCCGCCAACAGGTCGCGCGGGGCGAAGGGCTTGGCGAGACAGCCGACCGCCAGCGATCGCGCATCGGCGGGACAGGCACCGGTGACGAACAGCACCGGCAATTGGCGCGCATGGGCATGACGCGCGACCTCTATGCCGCAGCGCCCACCGCGCAGATTGATGTCGGTAACGACCAGATCGACCGTTCCCATATCGATCACGCGGGCAGCATGGGTGTGGCTATCGACGGTGGCGGCGATGCGATAGCCCGCCTGGGAAAGGATATGCTCATGATCGAAGGCGACGAGCGGTTCATCCTCCACCACCAGCACGCTGCGGATGGCGTTCCGCGGCGCACCTGCTCCGTCTCTCGCCCCGTCCCTGGCGGTGTCGTCCCCTCTGATTCGCCCGAAAAACATTTGCTGTCCTGCCCCGTTTCCGCCATGCAACCGACCAACGCCGCGCCCCGGCGCCGGGTTGCGCCCGGCCGGGGCTTTGCCGTTCACATGAACGGCGCTATGGCACCGTTCATCATATTGCACATGCCGCCCTGATATGGGGATGGCCACCCGTCACGAAAAGGAATGCATCAAGTGGAACCGCCAAAAAAATCTGGTCCGCCGCGCCGGTCAGGTCCGGGCGGTCCCAAGCGTCCCTCCGGTCCCGGATCGCGTGGCGGCGCCGATCGCGGCACTGGCCGTGGCCCGGCCCGGTCGGACGCCCGATCGGACGGTCGCAACGAAGGTCGTTCGGACCGCCCCGCGCGCGGCCCGCGCCCTGACCGCAATGGTCCCGGCGAGGCCCGTGGCAATCGCTTCGGCGACGGTCGTGGTGAACGTAGCGAAGGTCGCGGCGCTCGCTCCGATCGCAGCGCTTCGGGCGAAGGCCGTGGCGGTCGCTTTGCCGGAAACCGCGAAGAAGGCCGTGGCGACCGCCCGGCCCGTGGCCGCCCCGACCGCGCCGCCCAGCCGGATCGCGCCGAACGCCCCGCCCGCAGCGGTCGCCCGACCGAAGGCAAGCGCCCCGAGCGCGCGGCCGCTGGAGATCGTCCCGCGCGCGCGCCCTTTGGCGAGCGCGCCGCCCGCCCCGCTTTTGGTGACCGCCCGGCTCGCCCGCGCCCCGAAGGCCGCACTGAAGGTCGTATGGGCGGCACATCCTATCCGCCGCGCCGTCCCGGCAGCAAGAAGCCGGCTGCGCCCCATGTCGCCAACCCGCACCCGGCCCGTGCCGCCGCGGAAACCAGCGGCAAGGGCGAACCCCAGCGCATCGCCAAGCTGCTCGCCCGCGCCGGCATCGCCTCGCGCCGCGAGATCGAGCGCATGATCGAGGAAGGCCGTATCGCCAGGGACGGCGTCACGATCGACACCCCCGCGACGCTGCTGACCTCGCTCCATGGCGTGACCGTCGACGGCGATCCGGTCGCCGCGCCCGCCCCCGCACGCCTGTTCCTGTTCCACAAGCCGACCGGCTTCCTCACCACCGAGCGCGATCCCGCCGGTCGCCCGACCATCTACGACATCCTGCCCGACGACCTGCCGCGGCTGATGCCGATCGGCCGGCTCGACATGAATACCGAGGGGCTGTTGCTGCTCACCACCGACGGCGAGTTCAAGCGCGAGATGGAATTGCCCTCGACCGGCGTGCCGCGCACCTATCGCGCCCGCGCCTTTGGCGAGGTCAGCCAGCAGCAGCTGGAGGATCTGTTCGACGGCATCGAGATTGACGGCATCCAATATGGTCCGATCGAGGCCAATCTGGAACGACGCACCGGCCGCAACCAGTGGATCGAAATGACCCTGACCGAGGGCAAGAACCGCGAAGTGCGCCGCGTGCTCGAACATTTCGAGCTCAAGGTCAATCGCCTGATCCGCACCAGCTACGGCCCGTTCGAACTGGGTGAACTCGCCGGCGGCGCGGTCGAGGAAGTGCGCCAGCATGACCTGGTCGCCTTCCGCAGCAGCCTGAAGAAAGCACAGAAATGAGGATCATCTCGGGCCAATGGCGCGGCCGTCCGCTGGTCGCGCCCAAGGGCGACGCCACCCGTCCCACCGGCGACCGCACCCGCGAGACGCTCTTCTCGATGCTGGCGAGCCGGCTGGGATCGTTCGAGGGCCTCGCCGTGGGCGACTTCTTCGCCGGCTCGGGCGCGCTCGGCTTTGAAGCCCTGTCGCGCGGTGCCGGCTCCTGCCTGTTCGTCGAGCAGGACAAGGCGGCGATCGACGCGATCCGCGCCAATGGCGACAAGCTCGGCCTGCGCCCGGACATCCGCCAGACCAGCGTGCTGTCGCTCGGCCCGACGAAGACGCCGCTCGACCTCATCTTCATGGACCCGCCCTATGACACCGGCGCGGGCCAGGTCGCACTCGACAAGCTGGCGCGCCTGGGCTGGACCAGCCCGGCGACCTGGATCAGCATCGAAACCGACCGGCGCGAAGACGTCGCGGTCAAGGGCTTCATCGTCGACGCCGTGCGCGACGTCGGCAAGGCGCGCCTCACCCTGCTCCGCGCAGAAGATAGCGCGCCTGCCGCGTAACGATCAGGCGAGATATCAGGCGGCCTCTGCGTAGGCCGCCTGTTCCTTGCCGATCAGGATATCGGCCAGAAAGCCATAGGCTTCCGCCCAGGCGGCCAGCACCTCATCCGTCGCCACCTCTTCGCCCAGCACTTCGCGGATCGCGGGCAGCAACGCGGCCGCTACCTTGGGGTAATGGTCCGGCTGCACGCCGGTATCGACATGGCGCTGCACCATGCGCGCGATCGCGCCGTCCAGCGCCTGCAACTTGTCGACATTCTCGGCAAAGCCCAGGATCGCCGCCGCCAGCCGGCGCGGCTGCTCGCCGCTGGCCTGCGCCGCCTGGTCAAACATGTCCTTGATCGACGCATCCTCAAACAGCCGCGCATACATGCGGGTGGTGATCTCGACGCCATGGCGGCGCAGCGCCGGGCCGGTCGCCTTCACGATGGCGATGGTTTCGGGGGACAGGGTTTCGCGCATGACAGGCTCCTTATCGGGGATTCGATAAGGTTCATTTAATATGCATCTTTTAAGATGTAAATTGAATATATGTTTATGACACTCTGCCCGCAGGATAGGAGGGCGCGATGCAATTGACCCGCCACACCGATTATGCGCTGCGCGTGCTGATCCATCTCGCCGCCGTGCCGGGTGGACGGGCGACGATCCCGGAAATTGCCGATGCCTATGGCCTGTCGCGCAATCATCTGATGAAGGTGGTGCATGGCCTGGGCCAGGGTGGCTTCATCCGCACCCAGCGCGGCCGCGGCGGCGGCTTTACCCTTGCAGCCGATCCTGCCGATATCCGCATCGGCGCGGTCGTACGCCATAGCGAGCCGGACATGGCGATGGCCGATTGCGCGTCCTGCGCGATCCGCCCGGCCTGCGGCCTTTCAGGCATATTGGCCCAAGCGGTCGGTGCTTTCCTGACGGTGCTGGACGGCTATAGCCTGGCCGACGCGGCGCGCGACCGGACCGGCCTCGCAGCGCTCATCGCCGCCCTGCCCGGCCCGGCATCGACCGACCCCAAACCGGATCTCAGCCCGGCCTGCGCATCCTCTTCTTCGCCTCGCCCGGATTGACGCAACCGTCCTGCACGCCCTTGCCGCAGACCGGATAGGCCTTCGCCTCGGTCGGCGGCGGCGTCATGTTGCCGCCTACCGTCACCGGGTTGGCCGCCGTGCCCACCGGCGCGGCGGGATCGCGCGGCACGTCCGCAGGCGCCGGCACCATGCCCGTCTCGGCCGGCACCGCGCCGGTCGGCTGCGCCGCATTGGGATCCTGGTTCTGGGCCGGCGGCGACATCGCCTGCGCCCCGGCCTGACCGGGCAGCGCTGCCATCGACAAAGCGGCAAAGCCGGCGATCATGATGATCTTCATCGGGTTGGTCCTTCTACTCCTTGCCCCGAGCAAGGGAGAAACCGGCCGCCCCACCTCCCTGTTCCGCGTCAGCGACGAACCGTGTCGCCGCTGACGCCGGCCGCACGCTCAGTCCGACGGGTATCGATCGAACCGGGGCAGATCATGCGCCGCCGCCATCCACGGCGCCGCCTCGGCATATTGGACATGCACCGCCGGCGGAAAGGCGCTCTGGTCGTCCAGCGTCGCGCTCTGAATGTCGATCATGCCGGGAAACACCGTCGGGTTGGTGTAGAACAGCCCGGTGCCGCAGGTGCCGCAGAAATGGCGGGTCGCATTATCCGACGATTGGTAGGTGACCGGATCACCCTCTATCGTCACCTTGTCATGCGGGAACAGCGCCCAGCCGACCATCGGCGCACCCGCGCTCATCCGGCAATCGCTGCAATGGCACAGCGCGCTGTAAACCGGCTCGCCCTCCGCCGCATAATGGATCGCCCCGCACTGGCACCGCCCCGTCACCATCATCTTGCTCCATTCGCATCTTGCGTGATTCCCTTTTTGTTCTCATAGATTGCGTCCCGCTGCAAGGCCATCCGCCCTTGCCCCCGCAACCGCCCATCCCTAGTTGATCGCCCATGACCGTGCCTGCCCCCTCTCCCAATGACCCGCCCTATCTGAAGGGCCTCAACGAACCGCAGCGCGAAGCTGTGCTGACTACGGAGGGGCCGGTGCTGGTGCTGGCCGGCGCGGGCACGGGCAAGACCGCAGCGCTCACCGCCCGCCTCGCCCATCTGGTCGCGACCCAGCGCGCCTGGCCCTCGGAAATCCTGGCCGTGACCTTCACCAACAAGGCGGCACGGGAAATGCGCGAGCGCGTCGGCCGGATGATCGGCCCGGCGGTCGAGGGCATGCCCTGGCTTGGCACCTTCCACGCGATCGCCGCCAAGATGCTGCGCCGCCATGCCGAACTGGTGGGCCTTCAGTCCAATTTCACCATCCTCGACACCGACGACCAGTTGCGCCTGATGAAGCAGCTGATCCAGGCCGAGGGGATTGACGAGAAGCGCTGGCCCGCCCGCCAGCTCGCCGGCCTCATCGACCAGTGGAAGAACAAGGGCCTCACGCCGGAGGAAGTCGGTGCCGGTGAGGCGGAGGGCTATGCCCATGGCAAGGGGCAGAAACTCTATGCCGCCTACCAGGCTCGTTTGCGCGAGGTGAATGCCTGCGATTTCGGTGACTTGCTGCTCCACTCTCTCACCATCTTGAAGCGCCACCGCGACGTGCTGGAACAATATCAGCAGCGCTTCAAATATATCATGGTGGACGAATATCAGGACACCAACTCCAGCCAATATCTCTGGCTGCGACTGCTCGCCCAGACTCGCAAGAATATCTGCTGCGTCGGCGACGATGACCAGTCCATCTATTCATGGCGTGGCGCAGAAGTCGCCAATATCCTACGGTTCGAAAAGGATTTTCCGGGCGCCGCGATCGTCCGTCTGGAACAGAATTACCGCTCCACCCCGCATATCCTGGGCGCCGCATCCGGGGTAATCGCGGAAAATGGCAATCGCCTCGGCAAGACATTGTGGACCGACATCGACGTCGGCGAAAAGGTGCGCGTGCTCGGCGTGTGGGATGGGCCGGAGGAAGCCCGCCGCGTCGGCGACGAGATCGAGGCGATCGCTCGCGCCGGCGGCTCGCTGGATGAGGTCGCGATCCTCGTCCGCGCCCAGCACCAGACCCGCGAATTCGAAGACCGTTTCATCCAGATCGGCCTGCCCTATCGCATCGTCGGCGGCTTCCGCTTCTATGAGCGCGCCGAAATCCGCGACGCGCTCGCCTATCTGCGCCTCGTCAACCAGCCGGCAGACGACCTGGCCTTCGAACGCATCGTCAACGTGCCGAAGCGCGGCCTGGGCGACAAGGCGGTCGAGAAGCTGCACCGGCTGGCGCGCGCGGAGGGCATTCCGCTCGCCCTCGCCGCCGCGCGCATCCTCGACACCGACGAACTGACACCCCAGGCGCGCCGTTCGCTCGGCGCCTTCATCGGCGATCTCGCCCGCTGGCGCGATCGCGCCGCACAACTGCCCCATGCCGAACTGGCGCGCCAGATCCTGGACGAAAGCGGCTATACCGCCACGCTCCAGGCCGAACGCTCGACCGAGAGCGCCGGGCGCCTCGAAAATCTGAGCGAACTTACCCGCGCGATGGAGGAATATGAGACGCTGGGCGCCTTCCTCGAACATGTCAGCCTGGTCATGGACAATGAGGCGCAACAGGATGAGCAGAAGCTCACCATCATGACCATCCACGCCGCCAAGGGTCTGGAATTCGACAATGTCTTCCTTGCCGGCTGGGAAGAAGGCATCTTCCCTTCGCAGCGCGCGCTCGACGAAGGCGGGCTCAACAGCCTGGAGGAGGAACGGCGCCTCGCCTATGTGGCGATCACCCGCGCGCGCAAGCGCTGCACCATCCTCCACGCCGCCAACCGCCGCATCTATGGCCAGTGGACCAGCTCCATCCCTTCCCGCTTCGTCGGCGAATTGCCGCCCGAACATGTGGATGAGGAAAGCAGCATGTCCGGCGGCGCCTCGCTCTGGCGCGCCAACTGGTCGGAACGGGACGATCCCTTCGCCAATGTCGCGCGCGGTTCATCGCGCGGCCCCGGCTGGCAGCGCGCCCAGAGCAGCGGCCAGTTCAGCCGCGAGCCCGTGCGAATCGTCGAAGCCCGCACCTCCGCCGTATCGCTCGGCAACAAGGGCCGCGACGATGTGTCCGTCGGCCAGCGTGTCTTCCACCAGAAATTCGGCTATGGCACGATTGCCGCGATCGAGGGCAACAAGCTGGAAATCGACTTCGAAACCGCCGGCCGCAAGCGGGTGATGGACAGCTTCGTCACGCTGGCCTGAACGGCGTTGCCCTGTCCTCATTCGCAAAGGCGGGAATGGCCCAAAAGGGTGGAAACAAGACATAGCCCCTCCCTTCCAGGGAGGGGTTGGGGTGGGTTGCGAGCGTAGCGAGCTTCTGCCCTATCGACCGTAGACCGCCGCTACGCGGCGCACCCACCCCCGGCCCCTCCCTGGAAGGGAGGGGAGTAGGAAACGTCTGCTTCTGGTCGCTTCCAGACCATCCTCCCCTGCAAGGGGAGTTCAAGGGAGACCCGTGTCTCCCTTGAACTGGCCGTAGGCCAGACGGAGGGGGGCCCCCTCTCGATACGACACCGCAGCCAGCCCGACCGAATCCGAAGGCCATCAACGCAATCCCATGGGGCGCGTGTGCATGATGCTATGTGAAGAAAAATGGTGGAGCCTAGCGGGATCGAACCGCTGACCTCCTGCATGCCATGCAGGCGCTCTCCCAGCTGAGCTAAGGCCCCATCCTGATACGGCGCAAGCCGCGTCCCGATGGATCAGACCATGTCCGGCACAAGCCGTCGGCCGAAAAAATTGGTGGAGCCTAGCGGGATCGAACCGCTGACCTCCTGCATGCCATGCAGGCGCTCTCCCAGCTGAGCTAAGGCCCCATCCTGATACGGCGCGAACCGCGTCCCGAATGGATCAAACCATGTCCGGCACAAGCCGTCGGCCGAAAAAATTGGTGGAGCCTAGCGGGATCGAACCGCTGACCTCCTGCATGCCATGCAGGCGCTCTCCCAGCTGAGCTAAGGCCCCGTACCATCTTGAGGCGCCGTTGGGTCCGGCGCCTCGGAGGTCGCTGCCTCTAGGATCAGGCGATCCCGTTGGCAAGCAGAATTTTCACTTAATTGTTGTCGTCGTCGTCATCGTTGCCGGCATCGACGCCCAGGTCGTCATCACCGCCCAGATCGACGTCATTATCCGGCGAATCGCCGTCATCATCGACGTCCAGATCGATGTCCAGATCATCGTCCGCCGTCTCCAGCTCGCCATCGGCCGTTTCCACGACCTTCTTGGGCGCGGCCTCTTCATAGGGCAGCGGCTGCTTCGACTTCAGCACCGGTTCGGGCTCCCAGGCGGCGCCGCAGTTGATGCAGGTCACCGGGTCGTCCTTGCCCAGGTCATAGAAGCGAGTCGCGCATTTCGGGCAGGTCCGCTTCGTGCCCCATTCAGCCTTCACCATGTCCGGCCTGTTCCTTCTTCGATGCTCAAACAGAAATCACGCGGCGCGACGGAAGTCGGCCACGAAACGTCGGGCGCCTTGCCATAGCGAAACCGCGCTGTCAAAAGCCGGGCGCATTTTTTCGGTTCCAAGATGATGGATACCCCGTGACCAGCCATAATGACCAACCCAGCCCGATGACCTTCACCGCCGCCCCTGCCCTGTCCGGCAGCGTCGCGGTTCCGGGCGACAAGAGCATTTCCCACCGTTCGCTGATGCTGTCCGCCCTGGCCGTGGGCGAAAGCCGGGTCGAAGGCCTGCTGGAGGGCGAGGATGTGCTGGCCACCGCGGCCGCGATGCGCGCGATGGGCGCCGACATCCAGCGCGACGATGACGGCATCTGGCATATTCATGGCGTCGGCGTCGGCGGCCTGCTCCAGCCGCAGGAAGCGCTCGACATGGGCAATAGCGGCACCTCGACCCGCCTGCTGATGGGCCTGGTCGCCAGCCATGGCATCACCGCCACCTTCGTGGGCGACGCGTCCCTCAGCAAGCGCCCGATGGCGCGCGTCACCGAGCCGCTCTCCCGCGTCGGCGCCAGCTTCACCACCAGTCCCGGCGATCGCTTGCCGCTGACCATGACCGGCGCCTGCCCGGCCGTGCCGCTCGACTACACCCTGCCGGTCGCCTCGGCCCAGGTGAAGTCGGCGATCCTGCTCGCCGGCCTCAACACGCCCGGCATTACCCGCGTGGTCGAGCCGATCCCGACCCGCGACCATAGCGAACGCATGCTCAAGGGCTTCGGCGCCGACCTTGAGGTCGAGGTCCAGGCCGACGGCACCCGCATCATCACGCTCAAGGGCGAGGCCGAACTCAAGCCGCAGAATATCGTCGTGCCCGGCGACCCCTCGTCGGCCGCCTTCCCGATGGTCGCGGCGCTGCTGGTGCCGGGATCGCAGGTGACGATCGCCAATGTCGGCCTCAACGCCACCCGCGCCGGCCTGATCGACCTGCTGCGCGAAATGGGCGGATCGATCGAGATCATCAACGCCCGCGAAGTCGGCGGCGAGCCGGTCGGCGACCTGGTCGTCACCGCCTCTGCCCTGAACGGCGTCGAGCCCGACCCCGCCCGCGCGCCCAGCATGATCGACGAATATCCCGTCGCCTTCGTCGCGGCAGCCTTTGCGCATGGCCGCAGCATCTTCCGCGGCCTCGACGAACTGCGCGTCAAGGAATCGGACCGCATCGCCACCATGGCCACCGGCCTGCGTGCGATCGGCGTCACGGTCGAGGAACTGGAGGACGGCATCATCATCGAGGGCAGCGGCGGCCAGCCTTTGCCCGGCGGCGGCCCGATCGCCACCAGGCTCGATCACCGCATCGCCATGAGCTTCGCGGTCGCCGGCCTGGCCTCTCGCGATGGCGTCACCATCGACGACATGCGCCCGGTCGCGACCAGCTTCCCGACCTTCACCACCCTGCTCCAGACGCTGGGAGCCATCGCATGATCATCGCCGTCGATGGCCCCGCCGCATCGGGCAAGGGCACGATCGCCAAGGCGCTGGGCCGCCACTACAACCTGCCGGTGCTCGACACCGGCCTGCTCTACCGCGCGGTCGGCTTGTCCGTGCTGAAAAAGGGCGGCGACCCGGATCATCAGGCCGACGCGCTGGCCGCCTGCGCCTTCGACGACGCCATCCTGGCCGATCCGGCGCTGCGCAGCGAAGCAGTTGGCAGCCTCGCCTCGCGTGTGTCGGTGCATCAGAGCGTGCGCGACGCACTGGTCCAGCGCCAGCGCGACTTCGCCACCCAGCCGGGCGGCGCCATCCTCGACGGGCGCGACATCGGCACCGTCATCGCGCCGGACGCCGATGCCAAGATCTTCGTCACCGCCAGCGTCCATGTCCGCGCCGAACGCCGCTTCAAGGATGCTGAGGCCCATGGCGGCGAGCCCGACATGGACAGCCTGATCGCCGACATCCAGGCCCGCGACACCCGCGACATGAGCCGCGACCATGCCCCGCTCAAGGTGGCCGACGGCGCCGACTTGCTAGATACCAGCAATTTGACTATAGACGCCGCCGTCCAGCGGGCCATCGCGCTTGTGGACGCCCAGCTTGAAGGTCGCCCGTAAGCGTGTGACCCGATAAGGCGCGCGGAAATTCCGGGCGCCCTTTTCGCTTTTCCAGGCTTGGCGTTCCAACGCCCAACCCCTTGGATACGCAGGCGGTATTCGGCCGCATGCGTGGTTTGGCCAAAGACCATCGGACACAACCGATTGGCCAGCAATGATGAGTGAAGGACCAACCATGGCCTCTACGGCATTCCCCTCGCGCGACGATTTCGCCGCGCTTCTCAATGATTCTCTCGGTGGCGAAGACGGCGGCTTTGAAGGCCGCGTCGTAAAGGGCACCGTCACCGGCATCGAAAACGACATGGCGCTGATCGACGTCGGCCTGAAGTCGGAAGGCCGCGTACCGCTGCGCGAGTTCGCCGCTCCCGGCCAGAAGGCTGACCTCAAGGTCGGCGACGAAGTCGAAGTCTATGTCGACCGCGTCGAAAACGCCCATGGCGAAGCCATGCTGTCGCGCGACCGCGCTCGCCGCGAAGCCGCCTGGGACAAGCTCGAAGCCGAGTTCACCGAAAGCGCCCGCGTCGAAGGCGTCATCTTCGGCCGCGTCAAGGGTGGCTTCACCGTCGACCTCGACGGCGCCGTCGCCTTCCTGCCCGGCTCGCAGGTCGACATCCGCCCGGTTCGCGACGTCACCCCGCTCATGGACATCCCGCAGCCCTTCCAGATCCTCAAGATGGATCGCCGTCGTGGCAACATCGTCGTGTCGCGTCGCGCCATCCTGGAAGAAACCCGCGCCGAACAGCGCTCGGGCCTGATCCAGACCCTGGCCGAAGGCCAGATCATCGAAGGCGTCGTCAAGAACATCACCGACTATGGTGCGTTCGTTGACCTGGGCGGCATCGATGGCCTGCTGCACGTCACCGACCTGTCGTACAAGCGCATCAACCACCCGAACGAGATGATCAACATCGGCGACACCGTCCGTGTCCAGATCATCCGCATCAACCGCGAAACCCAGCGCATCAGCCTCGGCATGAAGCAGCTGGAAAATGATCCGTGGGAAGGCGCCGCCGCCAAGTACCCGGTCGGTGCGAAGCTGTCGGGCCGCGTCACGAACATCACCGAATATGGTGCGTTCGTCGAACTGGAGCCGGGCATCGAAGGCCTGGTCCATGTTTCGGAAATGTCCTGGACCAAGAAGAACGTCCACCCCGGCAAGATCGTTTCGACGAGCCAGGAAGTGGAAGTCATCGTTCTCGAAGTCGATCCCGAGAAGCGCCGCATCTCGCTCGGCCTCAAGCAGGCCCAGTCGAACCCGTGGGATTCGTTCGCAGAACGTCACCCGATCGGCTCGACCGTCGAAGGCGAAGTCAAGAACGCGACCGAATTCGGCCTGTTCATCGGCCTGGACGGCGACGTCGACGGCATGGTCCACATGTCGGACATCGCCTGGGGCATTTCGGGCGAAGACGCGCTGGCGCTGCACCGCAAGGGCGAGACGGTTCAGGCCGTCGTTCTCGACATCGACGTCGAGAAGGAGCGCATCAGCCTCGGCATGAAGCAGCTTGAGCGTGGCGGTCCGGCCGCCGGCGGCACCACCGCCGCTGCTGCTGGCCTGAACAAGAACGCGATCGTCACCGTGACCGTTCTGGAAGTTCGCGACGGCGGCCTGGAAGTCCAGGCTGGCGAAGATGGCGCCACCGGCTTCATCAAGCGCAGCGACCTGGGCCGCGACCGCGACGAACAGCGTTCGGAACGCTTCCAGATCGGTCAGAAGTTCGACGCCATGGTGACCGGTTTCGACCGCGCCAAGAAGCCGACCTTCTCGGTCAAGGCGATGCAGATTGCCGAAGAAAAGCAGGCTGTTGCACAGTATGGCTCGTCGGACAGCGGCGCGTCGCTGGGCGACATCCTGGGCGAAGCGCTCAAGGCCAAGAACGAAGGCTAATCCCTTCCTTCCTGCCAACAGGCAAAGAAAAGCCCGCCGGAACCCATGTTCCGGCGGGCTTTTTCATGCCCGCCCGCTACTTCCTTGCCCTATCGAAACGATTTCGTTGCTCCCCGATTGTCAACAGCTTTCCAATTGTTTATAAATGTCGGCAGGGGAAATTAGGGGTGCTGGAGGAACTATGATCCGTTCTGAACTGATCCAGAAACTCGGCGAAGAAAATCCGGGCCTCAGCCTGCAGGAAGTGGAAAGGATCGTCGATCTTTTCTTCCGCGAGATTGTCGATCGCCTGTCGAGTGGCGGCCGGGTCGAACTGCGCGGCTTCGGCGCCTTCACCACCCGAGCCCGCGATGCCCGCACCGGCCGCAACCCCCGCACTGGCGAACAGGTGCCGGTCTCGGCCAAGCGCGTGCCCTATTTCAAGCCGGGCAAGGAAATGCGCGAACGGCTGAACGGCAAGGCCGCCGACTGATCAGCCCCTTGACCTGCCGCGCCTGAGCCTTCAGGGGAAGGCGCAGCGCGGACGTGGCGAAATCGGTAGACGCAGCGGACTTAAAATCCGCCTCCCCCTGGGAATATGGGTTCAAGTCCCATCGTCCGCACCAGGCGGCTTTTCTCGCCGCTCAGAAATCGGCGCTGATCAGCGCCAGGCGATCGAGCGCCAGCATTTCCCGGCGGGTCGGATGTTCGGGATCGTCGGCGCCCAGCCACAGCCTGACCAGTTGCCCCTCTTCCATCCGTGCCAGTTCGGAAGCAATCTCGACATCGGCGGTGGGGCTCATGCTGCGGCCGCATGCGCGGGCATTGATCTGCGCCGCAAGGGCCGCATTCTTGCCGGCCAGGGCCTGCTCGACCCTTGCCCAGATCAGGATATCCCCGGCACTGATCGGCGCATCTTGCAGCGGCGCAGCCATCATTCCCATCACCATTCGTCCATAGCAAAACCGACCGCCCTTCTAGCGCCGCCGATTTTGCGTCGGGATGTCCGGAAAATTACAGGCCGGTAACGCAAATGTCACATCGCCCCGCGCCCGCCTGTGCCGGCATTTTGCCCGGAATTCTTTTGGCAAAAGGCTGGTATTTCCGTGCGCCACCCGCAATGATGCCTCATGACCGATGCAATCAATCCGCAAAGCTTCAGCGACTCCCTCGTCATTCTGGGCGCAGCGGGATTGGTCATTCCCGGTTTCGCCCGCTTCCGCATCAGTCCCGTCATCGGTTTCATCCTGGTGGGACTTGCCGTCGGTCCGGCAGGACTTGGCTCGCTGGTCGGCCAATATCCCTGGCTCTATCATGTCACCATCTCGAACCGGGCAGCGATTGAGCCATTTGCCGAACTGGGCGTCATATTATTGCTCTTCTCCATAGGTCTGGAACTGAGCTTCCGGCGATTGTGGAGCATGCGCGCGCAGGTGTTCGGCGTCGGCGCGACCGAATTGCTGGGCAGCGCCGCGCTCATTGCCATGGGCCTCTATCTATTGGGACAGCCGACCGCCGGCGCGATCGGCCTCGGCCTTGCCCTTGCCCTGTCCTCCACCGCCGTGGTGCTGCCGATGGTCGGCACCCAGAGCGCGGTCGGCCGCTCCGCCTTCTCGATGCTGCTGTTCGAGGATCTGGCGCTGGTGCCGATCATCTTCATGCTCGGCGCGCTGGCGCCATCGGTCGCGACCAGCCCGGACGCCGCGTGGAACGAACTGGCGACCACCCTGCTCAAGGGCGGCCTCACCATCGCGGTGATGCTGGTCTTCGGCCGCATCTTCCTGCCCCATATCTTCCGTCAGGCGGCGCGCACCAAGAGCCCGGAAGTCTTCCTCGCCGCCAGCCTGCTGGTCGTCATCCTCTCCAGCCTCGCCACCTCGATCGCCGGCCTGTCGCCGATCGTCGGCGCCCTGCTCGCGGGCCTGCTGATCGCGGAGACCGACTATCATGGCGAGGTCGAGGTGATGACCGCGCCGTTCAAGGGGCTGGCGCTCGGCGTCTTCCTCATCACCGTGGGCATGAGCCTCGACCTGCGCGTCATCCTCGCCAACTGGCCCAGCCTGCTGCTGGCCGTGCTGGGCGTCGTCGTCGCCAAGACATTGGTCACCGGCCTGCTTCTCTATTTCTCGGGCGTGCGCAAGGGCGTCGCGCTGGAAGTCGGCGTGCTGATGTCCAGCCCGTCGGAAACCACGCTGATCGTGCTGTCGGCGGCCGCCGCGGCCAAGCTGATCCTGCCCTCCACCGCCGCCTTCTGGCAGATCGTCACCGCCATCGGCCTCACCATCACGCCGCTGCTCGCGCGCTTTGGCCATGACATCGCCCAGCGGCTGGAAAATGCCATTGGCGAGGAACGGGTCGAGAGCGAACCGGACCAGACCGAGGCGGCCGCCGTCGTCATCGGTTTCGGCCGTGTCGGCCAGATGGTCTGCGACCTGCTCAAGACCCATGGCCAGCGCTTCATCGTCGTCGAATCCGATCCCGACGTCGTCGCCGAGGCCCGCCGCCTGGGCTATCCGATCCTCTTCGGTGACGTCGCGCGCGCGGAAATGCTCGACCGCCTGCGCCTCGGCCATGCCCGCGCGCTCATCCTGACGATGGACGATCCGGTCCTGTCGGTGCGCGTCACCAAGCGGGTGCGTGGCTGGGTGCCCGACCTGCCGATCATCGCCCGCGCCCGCGACGCCGATCATGCCGCCCAGCTCTACAAGGCCGGCGCCAGCGACGCCGTGCCCGAAACGCTCGAAAGCTCGCTGCAACTGGCCGAAACCGCGCTGGTCGACCTTGGCGTCGCCATGGGGCCGGTGATCGCGTCGATCCATCAGGCGCGCGAGGATCTGCGCGTCGGCATCAAGGAAGCCGCCCAGCTACAATCCGCCCCCCGCCTGCGCCGCCTGCGCCAGGACGAAGTGCCCTGAGGGCATCAGCCTTTCCTATTGCGCTGATCTCTGTTCTATCCTCCGCGATGAAACGCGCGCACGACATCGCCCCATATCGACCGCAACTGTTGCATCGCTGTCGCCTGGCTGTCGCTTCACTGTCGCATCGAAGGCGCGTGGCCGTGACCCGATTGTCACGTCACTGTCGCGTCGGTGGCGCGTGGCAGGCGCGTTTCCGGTGCAAATGGCCCAAATCCATGCTGACGACACTGTGAACTTCGACTGTCGCGTCGCCGCGTCAGCCCTGATGCACTTCGGGCGGGCTGAACACCGACCAGCCGGTCCGCCGCGCCAGCATCTCCAGCGCTTTGGTGCCCAGCGCACTGTTGCCGCTGGTGTTGAGGCCCGGCGACCAGACTGCGATCGCCGCGCGGCCCGGCACGATCGCCAATATGCCGCCGCCTACGCCCGACTTGCCGGGGATGCCGACGCGGAACGCGAAATCGCCCGATGCATCATAATGGCCACAGGTCAGCATCAGCGCATTGATACGCCGCGCCCGGCTGGGCGACACCACCCGTCCGCCCTCGGGATGGCGTCCGTCGAGCATCAGGTAACGCCCCGCCAGCGCCAGTTGCCGGCAGCTCATCTCGATCGCGCATTGATGGAAATAGCTGCCCAGCACCAGATCGACCGGATGGCGGACATTGTTGAAGGCGCGCATGTAATTGGCCAGCGCCATGTTGCGATAACCGGTCGCCGTTTCCGACGCGGCGACCTCCTCATTGATGCGGATCGCGTCGTCGCCGGCCAGATAGCGGACGAAGCGCAGCATCTCGCCGATCGCCACGCGCGGCTGATGCCCGCCCAGATTGACGTCGGCGACCACGATCGCCCCGGCATTGATGAAGGGATTGCGCGGGATGCCATGTTCCTGCTCCAGCTGGACGATGGAGTTGAAGGCATTGCCCGACGGCTCACGCCCGACCCGGTCCCACAGCTGGTCGCCGACCTTGCCCAGCGCCAGCGTCAGCGCGAACACCTTGGAAATGGACTGGATCGAAAAGCCGGTGTCAGCGTCGCCGCCGGTCAGCAGCCGCCCGTCGGCGGTGGCGATGGCGATCCCGAACTGGCCGGCATCCACCTTCGCCAGTTCGGGGATATAGCTGGCGACCGCGCCCCGCTCCGTCTCTTTGGCCATGGCGGCCACGATATCGTCGATCAACGCTGTCAGATCCATGGCAGCCTCTTAGAGCCTGTTTCAAAAATCGCGAAAGGGCGATTTTTTGGGTAC